>JBDGYW010000035.1:0-18884 GCA_039588935.1 Gemmatimonadota bacterium
CAATACATACCTGGCCCGAGCACGGCTACGCCGCGATCGACATATTCACATGTGGTCACAGGGCCATGCCCGAGCGGGCGTGCGAATACCTCGTGGAGGCGTTGTCCGCCGGACACCATTCGATCCAACGGGTCGAGCGTGGAGCGGGACTGGATGGCGCCGATATTGAGTTCGTGCCGAAACCTGTTGCCGCCGGCGAGCCAGTCGCAGTCTAGGGAAGCCGGTGCCGGATTCCGATCCACAAGGCATGCTTTGGATTACCGATAAGGGCGAGCCCGCGGACTCCTATCGGTACGCGGTCACCGATGTTCTGATCCAGTCCAAGACGCGATTTCAGGACCTGACAATTGTCGACACGCCTGCGTACGGTAAAGCTCTGATCCTCGATGGGAACTGGCAGTCGTGTGTCGCGGACGAATTCCTCTACCACGAACCGCTCGCTCACACGGCAATGATCTTTCATGGCGCGCCGAAACGGGTGGCGATCCTGGGTGGTGGTGAGGGAGCAACCCTGCGGGAGGCCTTGCGATGGAAGTCCGTCGAGCGCGTGGTCATGATCGATCTGGACGAAGAAGTCTTGGAGGCATGTAGGAAGCACCTTCCGGAAATGCATCAGGGTGCATTCGACGACCCCAGGGCCGAAGTACAGATCTGCGATGCGACTGAATGGCTCGATTCCACAAACGAACGCTTCGACGTCGTTATCTCAGATCTGTCGGAACCTCTCGAGAACGGGCCCGCCTACCGGCTATTCACTCAACAGTACTTCAGTCAGGTGCGGCACGTTCTTGAACCCGATGGCGTCTTTACGCTGCAGGCGGGTTCTGCCGCTCCCCACGAGATCGCGGTCTTCGCTCGTGTTGCCAATACAGTGCGATCGGTGTTCGACAACGTTCGGCCCTACACTTCGTTCGTGCCCAGTTTCTCGACTCCCTGGGGTTTTCTGGTCGCGTCCACGGAAGCGCGGGGCGGCATGCCGATCCCGACACCGGAGTCAGTTGACCGGGTTCTGTCAGAGGGTACTACCGGTGGGTTCAAAATGTTGGACGGGGAAGCGTTGCAGGGTATCCTCTCCACCTCCGCGCACATCCGCCACGCAATCGAGAACGAGACGACGGTCTACACTCTTGACAACCCGCCGCAAGTATAGAGAACGCTCCGCCAAACAAGCCAAAACGCTTGCTATCGATCCTACACTGCTGTCTATTCCCATCGCTAGATCACCAATGAACAGAAGCCCTTGGAGGACCAATGTTGCTCCGCCGTCTTAGTTCCTGGATGTTCATGCTTTCCCTCACGTTTCTGGCAATTCCCTGCACGGCTTCGGCGCAGGAAAACGATCGGATTCCGACCATCGAAGACAAGACCGAGGGGATGACCCAATTGGAGGGCTACTTTGACCTCTTCTGGGATGAGAACACGGGAAAGATGTACGTTGAATTCGACAAGTTGGACGTCGAGTTCCTGTATGCGGTTTCCCTCGCGGCCGGACTTGGAAGCAATCCAGTAGGCCTGGACCGAGGCCAGCTCGGCGAGGACATGATCCTCAAGGCCCATCGCGTGGGCCCGAAGATTCTCCTGATCCAGCCCAACTATAGATATCGCGCTTTGACCAACGAACCCGCAGTTGTAGCCGCTGTCGCTGACGCATTCGCTACTTCAACACATTGGGGCTTCGATGTTGTGGCCGAGACTGGTGCCCGAGTGCTCGTGGACGGCACCGACTTTTTCATGCGCGACGCTCACAACGTCATTCAGACACTCGAGAGGGCTCAGCAGGGTCGGTTCAGCCTCGACAAGTCTCGAAGTGCGTTCTACTTGCCGAGAACCAAGAACTTTCCCCTCAACAGCGAGGTTGAAGTCTCTCTCACATTCACCGGCGATTCACCGGGACGATATGTCAGAAGTACAGCCGCCAGCGGAGACGCCATTACGCTTCGGGTCCATCACTCCCTGGTGCAACTGCCCGACGACGACTACACCCCTCGAAAGGCCGATCCACGCGTGAGCTCGCAGGCGATCACTTTCAACGACTACGCCACTCCAGTCGACCAGAACCTCGCAGTTCAATGGATTCGACGGCACCGCATCAAGAAGCAGAACCCCAACGCCGAGATGTCCCCGCCAGTTGAGCCAATCGTCTACTACGTGGATCCCGGCACGCCGGAACCAATCCGCGCTGCGCTCGTTGAAGGGGGCAATTGGTGGAACCAGGCTTTCGAGGCAGCAGGCTTCATTGATGGGTTCAGAGTGGAGGTGCTGCCGGAAGGAGCAGATCCGCAAGATGCCCGGTACAACATGATTCATTGGACACATCGTTCCACGCGAGGTTGGTCCTATGGAGGCGGTTACACCGATCCCAGGACCGGCGAGATCATCAAGGGCAACGTCAACCTGGGCAGCCTGAGAATCCGGCAGGACTTCCTACTCGGTGCCGGGATGGTCGGGCCATTCGATTTCGGTGACGGCCCTTCATTCGACTACCTGGCTCAGGTATCCGAAAACAGTGACGCGCTGGAAATGGCCCTGGCCCGGATACGCCAACTCTCTGCTCACGAGCTCGGTCATTGCATAGGATACGGCCACAACTATGAGTCCAGTACATTCATGAATCGTGCAAGCGTAATGGACTACCCTGCACCGCTGGTCCGAATCACAGAAGACGGCCAACTCGACCTCTCTGACGCGTACACAGCCGAGATTGGCGAGTTCGACAAGTTCGTGGTGAATTATTCCTACAGAGACTTCCCCCCCGGCACCGATGAGGACGCCGCACTCGAGGAAATCATCCAGGAGGCATATGGCCGAGGGATCCGTTTCATGGCGAGCCGGGATGGCAGCGCAAACGGTGCCCACCCGTTCACATCCGTGTGGGACAATGGCGAGGATCCGATTGCGTGGTTGCGACATGAGATGGAGGTCCGACGGATCGGCCTGGAGAACTTCTCGGAAGACGCAATTCACGAAGGCGACCCGATGGCCTCGTTGGAGGAGGTTTTGGTGCCCCTTTACCTGCACCATCGCTATCAGGTCGAGTCGGCAGCGAAGAGCATTGGTGGTGCCAACTATGTGTATGCCGTGCGCGGTGATGGTCGGGATCCGATTACGATCGTCCCACCCGAACGGCAGCTGGACGCACTCGACGCGGTGCTGGAGACCGTCACCCCTGAAGCACTGGCTATCCCGGAGCGAATTGTCCGGCTGATCCCACCGCGCGCTTTCGGCATGGCGTCCGGGGAAATATTCCAGCACCGTACCGGTCACACATTCGACCCGCTTGGTGCGGCAGCGACTGCAGCGGAGCTGAGCCTTGGATTGATCTTCATGCCCGAGCGGATGGCCCGCCTGGTGGAGTTCCACCACCGTAGTGAGCGATACCCGTCTCTTTACACAGTTGTTGGGCGCGTAGTTGATGCCACATGGATGGCCGATAGTCCGCGAAGCTCCTTCCAGACTGCTGTTCAGCGGGAAGCACAGCGGGTGGCCCTCGACATTTTGATGGGCCAAGCCAGCAGCGCCAGGAACACGCCTCAGGTGCGTGCCATTCTAAATGTCAAAATCGCCGAACTGGCAGATTGGCTCGAGACACAGGACAGGAGTCCGCATCAGCAGTTGGCACTCGAGGACATCAGACGGTGGCAGACACGGCCCGAAGGATTGATCGGTCCCACAGAGGCGCCTGACACGCCGCAGGGGAGCCCGATAGGGACGCGGGGGCGGTAAGGTCCGAAACCGTCTACCAGGTTCGCCCGCCCAACCACAGTTTTGAGACTGGGGTTGGGTATTCGGTTCGGCGCCCGTCCACTGCTAGTTTCGACCTGCACCCGCCGATATCTTCTTAGCCACAATCCCCTCTCGGAGGTTTCTCGATGAAGAAGTTGCTTTGGTGTGCCGTACTGCTTGGAGCGACGGCATGTTCGGGCACTGGTACCGCCGACCTGGTGCTCCTCAATGGCCGCATCTATACACTTGACGACGCGCAGCCATGGGCCGAAGCCGTGGCCATTCAAGGCGAGAAGATCATCGCCGTTGGAAGTAGTGGCGAGATACGCGGCCTAGCCGGCTCGACCACCCGCACGATAGATCTCGATGGAGCGTTTGCGCTTCCCGGATTCAACGACGCACACGTGCACATCGATGCCACCGGAGCATTGCTGACCGGAGCGAACCTGCTGGACGTGCATGTGCCGGAAGCCTTCACCGACCGTATCGCGGGTGCCGCAAGCCGTCTTCCTGAAGGAAGCTGGATAACGCGCGGTGACTGGGGCGCGTACGAGTTGTGGGCAATGGGTTCCGCGGGGACGGGGGAGGGGGAAGCTCCGCAAGAGAGGTTCAAACCACATCGTGACCTGATAGATGATGTAACACCTGATCACCCGGTGCTCGTGAATAGGCATGACAGGGAGGTGTTCCTCGCCAACAGCAAAGCGCTCGAGCTTGCGGGCGTCACGGATGGAACTCGCGCCCCCAGTGGTGGCACGATTGAACGGGACGCCTCAGGACGCCTGACCGGGATTCTGACCGGCACGGCTGTGGGACTGGTGCGCCGAGTTATGCCTGAGCTGCCAGTCGACACGAGGCTGGCAAACTTCATGGCGGTTCTCGAAGAAGCACGAGCCGGTGGCGTAACCACCATCCAGGACCTGACGAGGGCGCCTCAAGTGATGGTGTACCGTGAGGTACAGCGTCGCGGCGATCTCACCTGTCGGATCCAGCTGCGTCCAATGCTCGATATGGTAGATCACATCACCGGTTTGGGGATCTCGGAGGGCATCGGCGACGATTGGATCAAGTTCATAGGGCTCAAGGCCTGGGTCGACGGCATCATGGGTAGCAGTGGAGCGATGTTCTTCGAGCCCTACGACCACATGCCCAACTACAAGGGCCTGGTGCGCGAGATCATGAAGCCGGAAGGGCGCCGCGGAGCAGCCCTTTCCATGGACGTGAACGATCATTACACCGATTTTCCTCCAGGTGGTTTCGAGAAGCTTCTGGAAGCATCTGTTCCAACTAACCTTCCACCACACGTGCACGCGATAGGCACTCTGGGCAATCGCATCCTTCTCGACGTTTACGACAAAGTCCTGAAGGAGCATGACATGGTGGACTCCGACCACCGGTGGAGAGTGATCCATGCCCAGGTAGTACACCCCACCGACATGCCGCGGTTTGGGGAACTCAATCTCGTGGCCGAGATTAATCCCTACCACGTCACGGACGACATGCGGTGGATGGAGGAGAGGATCGGAACAGATCGCTCGGAATGGGCGTACGCGTTCCGCGATCTGAAGGAAGCTGGAGCGGTACTCATCTTCGGCAGCGACAGCCCCGGCACCAATGCGGCACGCTACTACCTGAGCCCTGTTTACGGCCTGTACGCAGCGGTATCCAGACAGACTCTGGAGGGCGAACCGGCCGAAGGCTGGTTCCCGGATCAACGCCTCACGATTGAAGAGGCGATCGAGGCGTACACCAAAACTCCGGCGTGGGCGACGTTCGAGGAAGACATCAAAGGAACTCTCCGCACCGGCATGCTTGCCGATATCGCGGTTTTCGACACAGATCTCGTTGAGGCGGGACACAACAACCCAGCCTCCCTTCTCGAGGCGAACGTTCTCTACACCATTGCCGGTGGGAGAGTCGTGTACGAGGGAGAGCAGAACTAACAGCGAGGTAAATGCGTGGACGGGCGGTACAAAACATACCGCCCGTTCGTGTAATAGTAACACGCCCACCGAGTCTCACGGGTTGTGTCAGAAACGGAATGGTTCATCCGTTCTACCACGAGAAACCCGAACCAGGAACTACACTGTGATGAAACGCGCCCGGATTCTCACGAGCGTAACCGCCGCGTTGCTTTTTTCCGCGACCGTGGCGGGCTGCGACTTCTTAGGCCTCTCCGGACCCAGCGGCCCGGGAGAGCTGCACGCGAACATCCTATCCCCAGATGGAGCTGTTGACGGAGCCGCGGTCCTCGAACTCACGGGGGCAACGGGCCTGGGCTCGATAACCTCCGATGACGGCGACGTGCTTTTCGAGCGCGACGGTACCACCACGCGAATCGTGATCATCCTCGACGATCCCGGTCTGCTCACGTTCAAGATGAGGGTCGAGGATGTGTCCGAGCTTCCCAACGCAATCGTTGTTCAGGTAGCGGACGGAAACAATGGCTTGCGCTCCTCGGTTACCGACTACGAAGTCGAGTGGGTACAGCTGGCGGACAGCGACCGTGAACTGCACCGGAGTGCGCAATGAGATCCCGGGCGAAGTGGGTAACCGCTTGGAGTCTGCTGAGTCTTGCCGCCACTTTCCCACAAGCTGCAAGCGGTCAGGAACTCTCTCGAGCACCGGGTCGTACGCTTCCACAGGCATACTACAGGCGCGTGCAAATTCAGCCGGATCTGTTCGAACTAAAACACGGCTGGATCCATCGGGTGGCGAGAGCGCAAGCAATGAACATGGCTGTCTCCGATACACTACCCCTCGTTGTCATTCTCGCACTGTTCGCGGACTCAAGGGACCCAGACATTAGCCGCGCGCAGGTACAGCAGGCCCTGTTTGACGGCCCAAGCGACTACGGAACCCTGAGCGAGTATTACGAAGAGGTGTCCGGTGGACGCCTGGGCGTGAAAGGCGAGGTTTCCTCGTGGATACGTACTAGCCTCACCATGGAGGACGTTGTAGCAGGGTCATACGGCCTCGGCGACAGCGCCAGGACCGGTGAGTATTTGCTGGAAGCGCTTGCCGCCGCTGACTCGGTGATCGACTTCGGGCTCTATGACAATGACGGCCCGGACGGGATCCCCAACAGCGGCGATGACGATAGTCGCGTCGATGCGGTTGCGTTTCAATTCCTCGAGGTCTCCGCGTCATGCGGTGGACCGTCAATCTGGCCTCACAGGTCGCGGATCGAGGGGTGGACTACCGACAACGCACCGTTTGTGACAAACGACAGTCAGCCGGGTGGCGAACCCATCGTCGTTAGCGACTACATAGTGCAGGGCGCCACTGACTGCGGCGGAGTCGAGGCACAAAAAGCCACGACCATCGCCCACGAATTGGGGCACGTACTCGGCCTGCCGGATCTCTACGACCGCTCACGAGGTACCGAGCCGGAGTACCGTCATTGGGTTGTCGGGTGCTGGTCGCTAATGGCGGCGGGGTCGTGGGGTTGCGGCACGGAGAACCGCGAAGCATGGGTGCGCCCGACGCACATGGGGGCCTGGGAAAAGGAATGGCTTGGCTGGCTAACTGAAGTCGAGGAGGTCGAACCGACTCTCATACAGGAGTACACCCTGACTCCGGTCATCTCCAGCGAACACGTGCTGAAGATACTTCTCGAAGACGGCGTGCAGGCGGACACGAACGAATACCTGCTCGTCGAGTACAGAACCCAGGATGGGTTTGACGAAGATATCCCGGCATCAGGAGTGTTGATCTACCACGTCGATCCGACTATGCCGCACAATCAACTCCTTTGGCATGAGCCGCAGTGGTACAAGGTTTCGTTGCTCGAGGCTGACGGCAACAACACGCTGCAACGCAATTTCGCGGGGGGCGGCAACCGAGGCGAGGCCGGAGACGCGTGGGGCGTGACCGAGTCCGGACGGATCGCGTACTCTACCGTACCATCGAGTCGCCTCAACTCCGGCGCGGTGTCACCCGTTACCGTCCACGCAATCACCGTCGCCGGTGGCGAGGCACACATCACGCTGTCCACCGCTGTGGTAGCTGACGCGAGCTTGGTGCATGCCTTTCTTGGCACGACCGCCACACCTCTCTCAACAGAGGAAGAGGAATACCTCGATGCCTACGGCAACGACAATGGGCAGTACGATGTGGGAGATTTGAGGGCGTATCTGAGACGTTAAGACGGACGGGCGGACTGATGAGGAGGTAGGGCGGTAGGGTGTAAGCCCTACCGCCACTCACCGCCGTTTAACCCAACTTCTCCTTCAGGATGTTCTCAAGCGTCGGAACGCCAATCTCCTGTAGCTCATAGCGCACGCGCAGAGCAGGCTGCTTGATGTCGATCAACCGACGTAGGTCAATCGGGGTGCCTATCAACACCAGATCCGCCGGAGTCTTCTCAATAGTCTCGGCCAGTTCGCGGGTCTGCTCATCGCCGTATCCCATGGCGGGCAGCACGTTGCCGGTCGTGGGGTATTTTTCGAAGGTGTCTTTGATCGATCCGACGGCGTACGGACGGGGGTCGATGATTTCAGCCGCGCCATATTTCCGCGCTGCAAGCCACCCCGCTCCATATGCCATCTCTCCATGCGTTAGAGTTGGGCCGTCCTCGATCACAAGCACGTGCTTGCCCTGAATCTGGCACCAGTCTTCCACGAAGAGTGGACTCGCCGCCTCAACGAAAGCGGCATTGGGATTGAGGTAACGGGCGATGCTGCGAGCGATCTCAATGTTCTCGAGATCGGCAGTGGCAATCTTGTTGAGCACTAAGACGTCTGCCGTTCGCACGTTGATCTCGCCAGGATGGTAACGTACCGCGTGATCCGGCCTGTGAGGATCGACCACTGTCACCAGCAAGTCGGGAGTGTAGAAGGACGTGTCGTTGTTGCCGCCGTCCCAGATTACGACATCTGCTTCCTTCTCCGCCTCGCGTAAAATGCGCTCATAGTCAACACCGGCGTAGACGACACAGCCGGCAGCGATATGAGGTTCGTATTCTTCCCGCTCTTCGATGGTCACGTCGTGCTTCTCGAGGTCCTCATACGTCTCGAACCGTTGCACTGCCTGCTTCACCAGATCGCCGTACGGCATCGGGTGGCGGACGAGCACGACCTTCTTACCCATTGCCTGAAGAACTGCCGCAACACGCCTGCTGGTCTGGCTCTTTCCACAACCTGTTCTGACCGCACATACGGCCACTACCGGTACCTTCGACTTGACCATGGTGCGACTGGCACCGAGCAGCATGAAGTCAGCCCCGGCCGCCGATACCTGCGACGCGAGATTCATGACCGTCTCGTGCGGAACATCGCTGTAACTGAACACGGCGACGTCGACCTTCAGTTCACCGATCAGGCGAGTCAGTTCACTCTCAGCCTCAATCGGAATACCGTTGGGATAACGCTCGCCAGCCAGTTCCGGCGGATACCGACGGTCGTCGATATTGGGAATCTGGGTGGCGGTGAAAGCGGCAACCTCATAGTCCGCATTGTCGCGGAAGTACACGTTGAAGTTGTGGAAGTCGCGCCCTGCTGCACCAAGGATGAGAACGCGTTGTGTCATACTACAGGTTCCTCTCCGTTGTAAGTTCTGATCATTTCTCACTGGTCATGATCAGGAGCGGCTGGCCACCCAGCGCTTCGTACTTGGGTCGCAAACGATCAACATCATAATACCGCTCTATTTCAACCAACTTCTTCGATCCTGATACCACATCTATTGGGACGTTGTCGTACACACCGTTGCGCACACACACGAGCCGTCCAGATACGCCTGAGAGCGCCAGGTCCACAGCCAGCGTTCCATATGCCGTCGGCACGATGGAATCGAGAGCGTCGGGGTCGCCGCCTCGCACCAGGTAGCCGAGCCGCTGGTTAACCATGTGGATCTGGCGTCCGCGGTTGTACTTGGGTGACAGTTCCTTCAGCACCGCGACGACACGGTCGCCAATCCCGCCGAGTTTGCGGTGCCCGTATTGATCGACCTCATCGCCCTCGAAGATCATATCTTCGTTCAGCATCGTGGCGCCTTCGGACACCAGAACTACTGCGTACTTGTTCGGATGGACGGAGCGATCCTGACAGAGCAGCTCTGCCAGTTGTTCGATGTCGAATGGATGCTCCGGAATCACGCACCTATCGGCGGCGCCGGCCATCGTTGGAAGCAATGCGGTGAATCCCGCATAGCGTCCGAACACCTCGATTACGAGGATCCGTTCGTGGGAACCGGCGGTGGTGCGCAACGAATGGGCCAGGTGCATGATCCGAGTGACACAGGTACTGAAGCCGATGCAGTAGTCGGTCCCCGGGACGTCGTTGTCCATCGTCTTTGGGATGCCCACTACCTTCACGCCTTCCTCATGAAGACGCTCGGCATAGCTCAACGTGTCGTCGCCGCCGATGGGAATCAGGATGTCGACTCCGAGGAAGTCCAGATTCTCGAGAACTTGTTGCGTGACATCATTTGTTTCGGCGGTGTAAGCATCGGCGAGGTGAGGCGGGACGGATGTGCGCGGCAGGTGACTCGGCCGCGTGCGCGACGTATGAAGGAAGGTGCCGCCGTAGCGCCCCACCCGATTCACCACCGCTTCGGTCAGCTCTTGCACGTGTTCGGTATTGTCGGCCTCGGGATCGGGAACCATATCGACCAATCCACCCCAGCCGCGGCGAATCCCGATCACTTTGTAACCTTCCCTGCGCGCTCGCACCGTTACGGCGCGTATCGCAGGATTTAGCCCGGGGACATCCCCCCCACCGGTCAGGATTCCAATGCAACCCTTATACTTCGACAAGTTTCTCGTCTCCTGAAAACGTTACTCTATTGTACCCAAGAGTTCACTGCGCCCTACCCACCGGCATCAACACCATGGGTCGCTCGGAGTCGGGACAAGCCAGAATGGCTCTCACCTCGGAATCAACGAACGAGCCCAGCACCACCGTGGCAACGTCGAGGGCAGCGGCCTGCAAGTAAACATTCTGCACGGCGTGCCCTACCTCCATGTGCACATACCGCTCCGCCCTTGCTCCATACTTGTCCGCCATGCGCTCGAAGGTCGCGGTTATCGCCAGGACAGCCGCAGACTCCTTCACATGACGATTGGCCAAAACGGTCGACCAAAGCTCACCCCACCGGTCACCCAACACGACCTCTTTCAACCGGTGAACTCCAGTGAGATACCTATAGACTCCCGCCTTGAGGTCACCCACCCTGCCCACGAGGAGGTATAGCTCGAGCGGAAAGATCGCACCTGCCGATGCGACCGTACGCAACCCATCCGGATGGGTGACCCCCTGAGCAGCCCACAGCAGCTGCGATACCTCGTGCAGCGTGAGCGCGTCGGCCGAGTACAAACGCACCGACCGGCGACGACCTACCGCGGCCTCCAGGGACACCGATCCGTCATGGACCGCGGGCGGGAGTTCCACCACCGAACGATCGTCCAAAGACGTCATGTTACCGCGATTATTGCGCGTTGCTCAGCCGACCGGTACACCCTTGTGGCCGTAGCAGAGAATCCCCGAGTGACCTTCCTTGCGAATCAGGCGAAACTCCAGGTCCACCTCCGTGCCGGGTTTAACCTCTGACGGGTCGCAGTCGACTATCTGCGCCGTGAAGCGCGCACCCTCGGGAGATTCGAGAACAGCCATGGCGTATGGTGCCTCCATCATGAACTCATCCGGCGACACGTTGATGACCGTCTTGGTGATCACCTTCGCGCGCCTCTCCAGCATGAGTGCCTCGAATTCCCTGCCTCTGCAAGCCGGGCAAATCTTCCGTTTCGGGAAGACAACCTTGCTGCATCCTTTGCACCGGCCGGCTTCGAGCCGGAACCGGCTCGGTTTCTCTCTCCAATATCTCGGACTCGGCATGATCAGGCCCCCTCGAAGATGTGGACCACCGAGCTAGCTCCCGATCCACCCATGTTCTGTGTCAACCCGATGCGGGCACCCTCCACCTGCCGTGCGCCTGCATCGCCTCTGAGTTGCTCGAACACCTCGATCGCCTGCGCGATGCCTGTCGCACCAACCGGATGGCCCTTTGACTTGAGCCCGCCACTCGTATTGACGGGGATGCGCCCGCCCAAAGCGGTCACACCCAAGCTAGCGGCTTTGTTGGCCTCATCCTTTGCCACCAGGCCAAGCGCTTCAGTGCAACAGATCTCAGCGATTGCGAAACAGTCGTGCACTTCGGCCAACTGGATGTCCTTCGCTTCGACACCAGCCATCTTGTATGCCTTCTGCCCCGACAACTCGACTGCATCGAGAACCGCCGGGTCCGCCCTGTCGGCGAGAGCGATCGACGACGTCGCCAGGCCACTGCCGATGATCTTGACCGGCTTGTCGGTGTACTTCTGGGCCTGGTTGAGCGGACACAAGAGAACCGCCGCGCCGCCGTCCGTCACCGGTGAACAGTGCAACATCCTCAAGGGTTCAGCCACCATGGTTGACGCCAGCACCTGCTCCGGCGACACCTCGCGGCCAAACTGCGCCTTGGGATTCAATGACCCGTGTTTGTGGTTCTTCGACGACACCCACGCCATGTCCTCTTCCGTCGTACCGCGCATCTCCATGCGAGCCGTCGCGATCATCGCATAGAGCCCCGGGAACGTTATTCCATGGTATGCTTCCAATTCCTGGTCGGCTGCAGATGCAAGGACGTTTGTCACGTCCGCACCGTCCGTCATCTTCTCCACACCCACTGCCAGCACCAGATCGCTCATGCCCGATGCGACCTCGGCGAACGCGGTCCGAAGCGCTATGCCGCCGGACGCACAGGCAGACTCGACCCGGCTCGCGGCAACACCCGACAAGCCGAGGTAATCGGCCGCAAGCGGTCCAATGTGTTCCTGCCCCACGAACTGCCCGGCCGACATATTGCCAACAACGATGGAATCCAGACTGTCGATCTTCGCAGCATCGAGAGCGTCCGATGCCGCCTCGACGATGATATCTCGCAGACTGAGATCCCAGAGTTCGCCGAAACGGGTCATGCCCGCCGCAACGATTGCCACCTCACGCATAAAAAGCCTCCTCTTGGGGTCTCTTAGTCAATCGTTCAGGATGATCTTTTCTCTGTACTTGGCGTATTCCCCGTAATCCAGGTACCGCCGCGGATTGTCCAGCAACGAGCGGACCGTCGGAGCAAGTCCCACTCGCTCGGGCAGCAGGTCTGTTGCCTTCAGTACGAACGAGTCGCTGCCCGCACCCGACCCAAACGACGTGATCAGGATCAGGTCGTCCGGCTCAGCTATATCCAGGATTGCCGCCAGGCCCGTGGGTGAAGAGCCAGAGTACGTGTTCCCCATCTGCGGGACTATCCAACCAACGTCTATCTGCTCCTGGGTGAATCCCAGTTGTTTGGCCACCGTCTGCGCAAACTTGCCGTTCGGCATGTGGAACACTGCATGGCGGAAGTCAGAGGGCTTGTACCCGGTGCGTTCGAGTATTGCGGTGGTAGCACCCTTCACATGTTTGAAGTATGCCGGCTCGCCGGTGAACCGGCCTCCATGCCGCGGGTAGAACTCACCTTCACGCCGCCAGAAGTCCGGCGTGTCGGTTGTGAAACTGTAGGTATCCAGAACCTCGACCAGGAGGTCCTCTTTCCCGAACACGTACGCGGCTCCACCTGCGGAGGCAGAGAACTCGAGCGCGTCGTTCGGAGCACCTTGCGAAGTGTCGGCCCCGATCCCGATAGCGTACTCGACGCGGCCCGCTTCCACGAGCCCCATTGCCACGAACATCGACTCCGTTCCGGCTTTGCAGGCAAACTCGAAGTCGGCAACGTGCACGTCAGGGGCGATGCCCAACGCATCGACCACGATGGTTCCACTCGGCTTGACGGCGTAAGGATGCGACTCGGAACCGATGTAGAGCGCGCCCACTCGGGAGGGGTCGATTCCGGCCCGTTCCAGCGCCGAACGTGCCGCCGCCACGGAAATCGTGACCGTGTCCTCGTCGAGCCCCGGCACTGACTTTTCTCGGAGAACGAGCCCCTTCTTTATGCCTTCAGGATCCTTTCCCCACTGGTGAGCAATTGACTCCGCCGTGATTCTGTTCCGGGGAATGAATGCTCCGTACCCAACAATTCCTACCATATCCGTCTCCTCGGAAGTGACGATTCAAGCCGTGGGAGCGGGCTTCAACACCCGTTCCACGCTGAAAGTAAGCGCTAAAGATACACAGGCCGGCCATTCAGAGTCAGTTGCACGAAAAGCGCCGTCGCTTGGACCGCAATGCCGGGAGAAGTTGCGAGGCCGTTTGCGTCCAGGAGCGAAAACCCAGAGACTGAGGCCCGTACGACGGGTTATATTTCAGAGCGGTTGTTGCGGTCGAAACCCCCAGCAACGACTTTCACGTAGACGCAAAGTCCCGAATAATGAGAAAGAATGGACAACTGACACCATGACAACTGTGGATGCCAAAAAGAAGATCAAAGCAAAACCGCTGTTGTATCGACAATACTGCAAGGCGTGTTCCCGGTGCATCGATTGTTGCCCGAAAAACTGCATCGAGGAAGGCACAGAGATAGAACCGGCCACCGGCTTCACGCCGGTCATGATCGATCTCGAAACCTGCAACGGCTGCGGTTTGTGTATCAGCGCATGTCCCGAACCATATGCACTTCTTCCGTTGGAGCCGGAAGCCGAAGGGCCCGAAAACCCGGCGGTATTGGCCGGTACGCGCACTACACCGCTGCCGGAGCCGCAAGAAATTCCGGCTACGCGAATTCCCATGCCCGATCTCGAGCCAATGGTGCTCAAGGGCAATCACGCGGCCGCAGTGGGTGCGATCTTGGCCGGCTGCAGGCACGTGTTCGGCTACCCCATCACACCGTCGACGGAAGGGGCCGAACTCATGGCCCGTCTGCTTCCGGACTTGCACGGCGTCTTTTTCCAGGCTGTGAGTGAGACGGCAACCGTCAACATGATGTATGGCTGTGGTGGAGCCGGCGTTCCCTGCATGACTTTTACTTCGTCACCGGGGTTCAGTCTGATGCTGGAAGGCGTCTCGTACATGATCGGTGCCGAGGTACCCGGTGTGTTCGTCAACGTTATGCGGGGCGGACCCGGCCTGGGCAACATTGCTCCCGAGCAGGGAGACATAAAGCTGGTCTGTCGGGGTCTCGGTCATGGCAACACGCACGCTTTGGTGCTTGCGCCATCGACGCCGCAGGAGATGCTGGATCTCACGATCGACGCTTTCGAACTCACGTTCAAGTATCGGAACCCTGTGATCCTCGCGGGCGACGGATATCTCGGCCAGATGACGAGTCGCGTCACGCTGCCGAAAGAGATCGTCAAGCCGGGTGTGCCAGCCTGGGCGGTCAACGGTGACGCCGAACACCGCGGCAACCTCATCTCGTCGTTCTACCTGCAGGAAGCGATTCTCGAACAGCGAAACATCATGCTCAACGAGAAGTACGCCGAGATCACTGAGAACGAACAGCGTGCAGAGTCGTTCTTCGGTGAGGACGCGGAGTGGTTGGTGGTAGCGTGCAACACACCTGCGAGGATGGCGAAAGGAGCCGTGCAGGTGCTGCGAGACAGGGGGATCAAGGCCGGCCTGTTCCGACCGATCAGTCTCTGGCCGTTCCCGATCAAACACCTGGTTCCGCTGCTCGACGGAGTTCGCGGGTTTGTCGTGGTGGAGGCAGGCGCCGGCCAGCTCGAAGACGAGATGAGGCTTGCGTTGAGCCACGCCAACGTACACGCGCCACCCCCGATCGACAGTGTACAACACTACGGCGGCGTTCTGCCACAGCAGCAGGAGATCGTGCACAAAGTGACCGCACTAGCGGAGGGATCAAGTGAGTAACGCATTCTATGGTTTATTCGAACGGCGCGATGGCGGCGAAGGTCTGAAAGGACAGAGCACGCACTACTGTCCCGGCTGCGGCCACGGGCTGATACACAAATATCTCGCGGAGTCCATTACGGAGCTGGGGCTTCAAGATCGAACGGTTGCCATTTCACCGGTGGGCTGTGCGGTCATGATGTACCAGTACCTGGACGTCGGCAACACGCAGGCGGCACACGGCAGAGCGCCTGCAATTGGCATCGGCCACAAGACGGCCAATCCCGATTCCATCGTGGTGTCATATCAGGGAGACGGAGACCTGGCGTCCATCGGTCTCGCCGAGCTGCTTCAGGCAACACAGACCGGTTTGCCGATGACCTTCGTGTTCGTCAACAATGCGATCTACGGAATGACGGGTGGTCAGATGGCGCCGACCACTCTCACGGGCCAAACCACGGCCACGACACCAACGGGTAGAACGCGGCTCGCAGGAGAACCACTGAGAGTCGCGGAAACCATCGCTCAGCTCGATGGGCCCGTCTATGTCGAGCGCGTGGCTCTGTTCGATTCAAAACAGCGCGTTCGGGCCAAGAAGGCGATCCGCAAGGCCCTCAAGGTGCAAGCAGACAACAAGGGCCTGGGTTTCGTGGAAGTCCTCTCCGAGTGCGCGCTGCACCTGAAGATCACGCCGGTTCAGGCCCAAGATTGGGTGAAGGAGAATATGCTGCCCATCTTCCCTCTCGGTGTGAAGAAAGACATCGACGTGGAGCCGTGGTTCGACCTCGGCGAGCCCTCATACGAACCCGCGGAGATCGCAGAGAAGCTAGGTGTGGCAACGGAGCCCAAGGAGCAGTTCGGCGGGACGTTCCCGGCCCACATCGACAAGCACGACGTCGCCGTCAAGTTCGCCGGCTCAGGTGGAGACGGTGCACAGACGGTCGCGAACCTCACCACGCACACGGCGATCAACGAAGGATTCGATTCCACCAACATCCCATGCTATGGTCCGGAATCTCGGGGCGGAACATCTTACGCGGACGTTCACATCGCGACCGAGGAAGTATTGTCGCCGGCGTGCGCGGAACCGCATGTGTTGGTTGTGTTCAATCAGGAAAGTCTCCAGAAGTTCGGCCCGACGGTACAAATGGGCGGCACAATCATCTACGACAAGGCGGTGATTGCCGAGCTACCCGAACTCGACGACAGCATCACCATGATCGGTGTCCCCTACACCACGATAGCCGACGGTCTTGGCAAGCGAATGGTGAAGAACATGGTTGCGTTGGGAGCCCTCCAAGCGGCAACCAACCTGTTCTCCAAAGAGAGTTTCTCCGCAACCATCGCGGATGCGGTCAAAGCCAGACCCGAACTGCTCGAATTGAACTTGAAGGCGTTTACGTCGGGGATGGAGGCTTGTTCCGCGGAGATGGGAAACGGGGGATAGAAGGGCTGTAGGGAAATAGCACGGAAAGACGGAAGGGCGGTAGGAGAAAATCCTGCCGCCCTTTATGTGTCCCGAATCCGGATTAGCGTCTGAGCGTCACCTCTTGGCGAGTGAGAAACTGCGCGGGGATGCTCAGATCCATGCCCCCCACGGATAGCGTTCCCGTCGCTTCACCGGTGAATACCGATGCGAGCATTACGCGACGCACGGTATCCCACACGTAGAGTCGGGTTGATTCGCCAGAGAGCACCAGACCCATCTCGGCCGGCGCACCGGCCGGTGCGCCACTGCCTTCAATCTCAAGAGTGCCCTCCGCAACGATCACCCGGGCGGGGATCCCGTTCCATACCGTGTCGCCTGTGGAACTGGCGGTGCCGTCGAACACCGTTGTCAGCCGTACGGATGCATCAGACACCACGGTCGAAGTCACAGGCCACGAAGCGGTCGGTGAATGTCCTGCGGGCGGGAGCGGAACCAGCAGTTCCGTGAACAGCGCGGCCGGATCGAGGTTGTCGGCGAGTCGTCCCGAGGTTTCAGGTGAGTCCGTCACCGATATCTGCCCGGCCCGCGTGAGTACGCCCGAGTAGGGTTTCCCGATTATCCCTTCGGCGCTCACGCTGCCGCCTCCCAGACTGCCTTCGGCACGGACCTCAAGCGCCTGGTAGGTGGCGGTTACGCTCCAGCCATCAGCAAGCGGTTCACCGATGTCCAGCAGAATCGTGGCATCCGATTCCGTCTCAGATGTCATCCTCCCCATCGGAGTCTGGGCAGAAATATCTCCCGAGACTATCACATCGTAGCGGTGGGGTACCTCGCTTGGTTGGAACTCGAACGGAGATCCGGCAGTTGCGGCCACGCACGCGGTGCCAAGGAAACACGCAAAGACGGCGGTTGAACGAAAACGCACGGATGCCTCCGTTATAGGTCTTGTGTAGGTCTAGTGTTCGCCCACGAGGCGCTCGAGCCGTGCACGAGCGTCAGCGAGGGCCACGAGGTCGTCGTCCCCGTCGTTCCAGATATCGATGAACTGCGAGTAGTATGCGGCAGCGCCCTCGGCATCACCCTGCTCTTCACGAATCCTGCCGAGGTAATAGTGCGAAAGGATCCACGGATCCTGGCCTTCCCAGCCGAGGTCCGTTTGGCCGGAGATCTCCTGATACCGTACTTCCGCGGCATCGAAATCGCCGCTTACGAAGTAGCCGTGCGCAAGCGCTTCGAGGTAGAAGTTGTCGGTTCGAAGGGCGTATGCCATCTCGAACTGCTCATTTGCCTCTATGTGTTCGCCACTTGCCGCGGCGATTTCTCCCCTGAGCAATGCGACCGCGGCTCTGTCGTTCGGGTTGTCCTCGTTCACGCGTGATTCGGCATCCGCCAACATCTGTCGGGTTTCGGAGACAAGGCCGCTCCTGACATGCGCCTTACCTGCATAGGCGAGCCAAACCGGTTCGATTGACTCCCTTCCTGCAAGCTCCCGCACACGTTCCATGTGCGTTCGAAACTCCGCGTCCGCCCCAACCGCTCGATATGCCTCCGCAAGAAAAACCCGGCTGCGCATTTCGCTCAGGGTGGAGCCGAGTGTTCTGTAGAGGATCACGGACTGCCTGAGATGCTCGATGCCCTCGCTGTACCTACCGGACGACAAATAAAGCAGTCCGAGCGACCGACGGCCTTGTGCCTTTTGCTCGTCCGACTCCGAGAGCATGAGTTCGAACACAGCTCTTGCACTGTCGAGTTCACCCATATTCGCGTAGTTGAATCCGAACTCGTGGTTCAGGCTACCACTCACACGCCACGCCGGAAGAATCTCGAAAGCCTTGAGATAGCTCGGAACTGCCTCCGCGTTCCGTTCCTGCCGAACGAGGACCGTAGCGAGGTTGATGTGGCCGGCTGCGTTCATTGGGTCGAGCGAGAGTACATGCTCGAATGCAGTTTCGGCTTCTTCGTGCTGATCGGCT
>JBDGYW010000036.1:0-18686 GCA_039588935.1 Gemmatimonadota bacterium
GGCGTCTGCCGTCGGCCGAGCTGACTAGCGGCTCACCGGTCGTAGGATGAGCATCGATCGAAATGAACACGACATCGGGATCATCGGGATCGAGCACGATCAGACCGGTGTAGTCGTTCTCGGCCGCGTAGAGCGCGGTGCCGGCGTACGCAATCTCAAACGCCTGCCAGGCATCACCATCCCAACGGGCGTAACCGTAACGCATGTCCTCGCCGCCGGCCATTCGGTCGGTTCGGACGTCACCGTTGCCATGCTGGATGCTGAAGGCGGCGTATGGAAACCCATGTTCGTCGAGTTCGAGGTCGACCGTCCAAGCCACGTTGTCAGCGTCGCCGGAAAAAACCGGAGTTAGGTCGGTCGGTGTCACATCCGAGACACGTGTGGTGCTCAGCGGCCCAATGTCGGTGCCGTCGGTGTGTGCAAGGCGAGCCTCAGCGCCATCGAGAACAATCTTCCCGTGCCACAGCCCATTGTCGTAGGCGCGGGGATGGTCCTCGGTGGTAATGAAATGGATCTCGTCGCGACCGTTCGAGGCGTATTTCACATACGGCCGAGTGCCGTCCATGCCGGTGAACTTGGGGTCGTCGACAAAGTCATCACGCGTCCACCGAAGCAGGCGCCCACCGTAGTGCCAAGTCTCGCCTTCATCGTCGGAGTACGACCAATTGGGGTTGTTGGCGACCGTTCGGGAGAAGTTGAAGATCCGTCCCGCTGCCTCGCCGGCGTTCTTCAACCGGTGGAGGTTGGAATAGGTGGTCGGGGCGCCCCAATCGAACGTTCGCTCCGTCTGCCATGTCGAGATGTCGCCCGGGCGCTCGGTGACACGATAGCGGCTGAGGGAATCGTTACCGTGCTTGGAGTAGACGGCCAGGTACCGCCCGTCCGCCAAGAGCAACAGTGCTGGCACGTCATGGTCATCGGATTGAAATTGGTCGTACAGCTCGAAGTTCGCGGTTTCGCCAAACTCGAGATCGTAGGATGTGATTACAACGTCGCCGGCCTCGTAACCGCGGGCGGTGGCACCAGCCACGGTCGCGAAGATCAAGCGTCCATCGTGCACAATGGCGCGTTCGTCTTGGTACCAGCACCAGCCGCCGTTGGTCGCAAAGGTCGTGATGTCGGGGAGATCGGAACACGCTACTGAGATCATCGCTGCCGCACCGACAAGAATCGAGGTGCGGCTGGTTCTTACTGACATTCGGCTACAGCGTCGACCTGTCACCGCTGCTCCGTGTCGGCCCGCGGCATGTGCGCGTCAACAGATTGTCGCCAGGTGTGCAGCATCTCGGTGAGTTCCGCCGCCTTTTCAGGCATGCCGTCGCTAAGGTCGTTCGACTCACCAATGTCCTCTCTCAAATTGTATAGCTCGACCTGTCCATCCTCAAACCACTCCACCAGCTTGTAGTCTCCTGCCCGCACCGCGCCGGACGGTCTGTTGCCGGACCCGTGGTAGTGCGGGAAGTGCCAGAAGATCGCGTCGCGGCTGAGTGATCCATCCTGCCGCAGTAGTGGAACCAAACTCGAGCCGTCCGGGTGCAGGTCCGGTCTGACATCGAGTCCCGCCATCTCCAGCATCGTAGGGAGGAAGTCGGTGCTGGTAACCGGCTCCGAACAGAGACTTCCCGGAGCCACCACTCTTGGCCATCTGACGATCAGCGGCTCCCGGATGCCTCCCTCGTAAAGCCAACCCTTGCCGGCCCGGAGCGGGAGAACGGCCGTAGGAGCGTTCCTGCTGTTTGCGATGGTACTCAACCCGCCGTTGTCAGACATGAAGATCACGATCGTGTTGTCCATTAGACCGAGCGCGTCAATACTCTGAAGCACTCTGCCAACGCTCTCGTCGACGCTTTGGATCATGCCGGCGTAGGCTGAGTGATCCTGGAACTGTTTGACGAAGGCGCGCTCGTGCTCGGTTATGAACTCTGGCCCCTCTTGTTCGGGCATCGACTGCGCCTTGTCGCTGTACTTCTCGGTCAATTCCTCCTTCGACTGGATCGGAGTGTGTACAGCATAGTGTGACAGGTAGAGCAGGAACGGTGTGTCCCCCTGTGCTTCGAGGAAGCTGATGGCCTCATCGGTGAGTCTGTCGGTGAGGTACTCTCCCTCCTCGCCATCTTCGAGATGGGGCACGTCCCAGAAATCACTTCTATCTTCCTGGGCCTTGTACGGGTAAAAGTACGACGCCGGCTGCCCCGCCGCCGTTCCGCCGACGTTGAGATCGAAACCCTGCGACTCCGGCAAGAACGGTGTGTCACCCAGGTGCCACTTGCCGAAAAAGCCAGTGGCGTAGCCTGCGTCGCCAAGGACCTCCGCAAGCGTGATTTCCTCGAATGCCAGTTGGTGCTCGTATTCGGCCGGGAGGAGCAAACCGCGCTGACTACCGCCGATCCAGTCGGTAATATTGAGCCTGGCTGGGTGCTTGCCCGTCAAAATGCTCGCGCGTGTCGGCGAGCACACGGGGCTCGCCGCATATGCATCCGTGAACCGCATTCCCTCGCTGGCAAGTCGATCGATATTGGGCGTCTCGTAAAAGGAGCTGCCGTAGACGCCGGTATCGACCCAACCCAGGTCGTCGATCAGAAAGAAGACGAAATTGGGTGGCGGACTCTGACTCGCGCCAGTACACCCTGCTGCAACCGGCAGAGTTGCCGCGACGGCCCCAAGTCTGAGCATTTTCAGAAGATCCCCACGGTGGATATTCGTCACCTCGCGACTCCTTACTAGCGTGGAAGGAAGATCTTCCCCATAGTAACACTATGTCAAACGGTTCGTTCTTCCACGTCATGATCAAGCCTCGCGGCCCGATCTGCAATCTCGACTGCTCCTACTGTTACTACTTGTCCAAGGAGCAGCTGTATCCTGGATCCGAGTTCCGCATGAGCGACGAAGTGCTCGAGAAGTTCACCCGAGAGTACATAGGATCTCAAAGCGTTCCCGAGGTAACGTTTGGATGGCAAGGCGGAGAGCCGCTGTTGATGGGCTTGGATTTCTTTGAGCGAGTAATGCGGTATCAACAGGAGTTTGCCAGGGAGCGCGTACGTATTCTCAACACGATTCAGACCAACGGCGTCCTTTTGGACGACGATTGGTGCAGGTTCTTTCGGGAAAACGGGTTTCTGGTGGGGATAAGCGTGGATGGTCCCGAGCATCTGCATGATGCCTACCGAAATGACAAAGGCGGACACGCGACCTTCAACCACGTGATGGCGGGTGTCGAGCTCATGAAGACACACGAGGTCGAATTCAACATCCTGACAACGGTCCATTCCGCGAACGGCGACTTCCCGCTCGACGTGTACCGGTTTGTCCGCGACGAGATTGGCGCGCGCTTCGTGCAGTTCATACCTGTTGTGCAGCTCGACAACGAGACAGGTTTTCAAGAGGGAGACCGAGTCACCGATCGGTCGGTTGGCGGACGGCAATATGGGGAGTTCCTGAAAGCCATCTTCAACGAGTGGGTGCATCGGGATGTCGGCAGAACGTTCGTGCAGTTGTTCGACGTGTCGCTCGCTGCGTGGACGGGACAGCGGTCGGGGTTGTGCCTCTTCGAGGAAACGTGTGGCGCCGCCATGGCTCTCGAGCACAACGGCGATCTCTATAGCTGCGATCACTATGTGGAGCCACGATGCTTGCTCGGCAATGTGATGGAAACGCCGCTCACTGAGTTGGCGGGATCACAGGAGCAACGGGTGTTCGGTAGGACGAAGGCCGCTTCACTGCCGCGGTTTTGTCAGGAGTGCGAAGTGAAGTTTGCCTGCAACGGCGGGTGTCCGAAGAACCGCATTCTGAAGACACCCGATGGCGAGCCCGGTTTGAATTACCTGTGCGACGGTTACCGCAGCTTCTTCAACCACATAGACAAAGGGATGAGGTACATGGCCAGCGCCTTGGGCATCGGTAGGCCGCCCGCCGGTATCATGGAAGGGTATGCCACAGAGGCTTACGGCGAAGAGGTGGCGAGCTAGTGCAACAAACGAAGCTTGGTCTGGGATGTCTGGATGGCATGACCGTAGAGTCGGTTGGTTGCATCCAAGACGGCCATTGCCGCACTCTGTGGCAGTTGCCCCTTTATCAGGCATGAGCCCGAAAGACGTGCACTGATCTTCGCTGCCTCGCTCCGCATTGCGACGATCACCAAGACCGTATCGAAGCCTTCGATCGCTTTGATCGCCAGGATGTCCAAATCGACGGCACCATCCGATGCCAGCTTCAGGGCCTGTGCGGTAGCCTCCGCGCTGCACCGCAGCTGGCCGCGCGGTGAGTCTTCGGCTGCTGCAGTGCCGACAAATGTGTTGTCGGGATCCCATTGGAGCTCTACACTACTGGTGCAACCCGAACCTGGTTCTTGGTCGAGTTCACAGTTCTCTAGCTTGATACGCCTGGGACGATCGTTCATAGAGCGGTCCGTCAATCCGGTTGAGGCTCAAAGATGTGCGGGTGCCAAGATACAAAGAACCGTCGGAGTCACCAAGTGTGCCGGCATACCCTGACGGTTCTCGCGTACGATAACCCCTGCCCGCCCAACTAGCGCGGCGGTCGGCCTCCCATTCCTCTCCCCATTCCCCGTCCGGGTCCCATAGGCGGTCCATCATTGTCACTGGCGGAACCCAGGCCTGGAAGCACCATCACCGTGTCGGTGGCGGTGACACCTTCGAGAACTTCGGAGTAGGTCTCATCGGTGAGACCTGTGCGGATCCACACAGGTGTCGGCACACTATCCCGCATAACAAATACAATGAAATCGGCGGCCAGCGGATCGTCGGAACTCGACACTTCTGGTTCGCCCATCCCGGCAGGCGGGGTAAAGCCACCGGGTGGTCGTTGGCCGATGCCGATTCGTTCCAGCAGAGCACGCTGTTCAGCGTTCAGAGACTCCTCTCCCTCATTTCGACGCTGCATCATGATGGCGCGAACCTGCTCCTGGGTCACGCCTTCAGGAAGCTCCCTATCTCGCCAGCCCCTTCCGGATCCCCTTCCGCCCGAGTCGCCTGGTGTCGCCTCCGGAGCTGCTCCACTGTCTGCCTGCATCCCGCGTACTCGGTCCCCGGGACGTGTTTCCATCAGCTGTTGCCTGGCGGTTTGCGGATCGAGTCCGAGAACCACAGCGGCAGACGTGAAATCGCGGAACGTACGGAGCGCGTTATTGGGAACAGCCACCACCCCCCGGCGCCTGCCTATCGAGATATCGACTTCCCCATTCATGCCGGGACGGAGCAGACCATCCTCATTTGGAATTCTCACCAGTACCGGAAACATGGTGATGTTCGAAGTGACCTCGGCTTGCGGCTCGATCTTCTGAACACGTCCACGAAACGGCCGATTTGGATACGCGTCTACCGTGATCGTGACCTGCAGTCCAGGTTCGACCCTCCCAATGTCGGTTTCATCCACCAGGGATCGAACTTGAACCGTGTCCAGATTGGCCATCGTCAGTAGAATGGATCCTGCACTTGCCCCCGTGGCGGAAGTAATGACTGACCCCTCCTCGACGCGCTTATCGATAACCACGCCTGTCAATGGCGCTCTCACCTCGGTGTCTTCGGCGGAAATACGTGCATCCTCGAGCGAGCGGGCAGCCCGGATCAGAGATGCTCGGCCACTCGCTACCGCCAAACGCGCATCTTCCCATTCCACCTCCGTGACCGACTCCGACTCGTGCAGCTGCTCTACCCTTCGCAGCTGCGACTGAGATGTCTCCAATTCGGCCTGAGCCAGGATTGAATCAGCCACTGCCTGTCTGAGCGTGGCTTCCGGTACCCGAGGATCCACGCGAAGCAGAAGCTCGCCGGCGCGAACCTCGTCGCCAATCTCGACGTGCATCTCGAAAATCTCACCGGACGCCTTCGATTTGACCTCGACTGTCATCACGGGCTCTACGGTGCCGGCTGCCTCAACCTGCACCGTGATATCCCGCGTGGAAAGTGGAACAAGCCGGTAGACCTCTTCGTCCACGGGATCAGTGCTGCTGCATGCTGTACCGACGGCGAGCAGTGCAGTAAGTGCGGCGGAGGCCACTATATTGATTGTGTCTCTGGTCATCATTTCTCTCAGCTTCTCACTCCGACAATTGCGCCAATACTGTGTTTCCTATGTATTGGCGATCGTTCGCATCATAAACGTAACGGATCATTCACTGTCCGGTGCATGGCCAGGCGTGGCAGCCGTTACTCCATAACGGATACGCATTGCGGGTGCCCGATGTTGTGGTGGTGCCAAGCAAGAAGTACGTCGCTCCGCTGAGAGGAACACTCAGGGTCGCCACCAGCGTCCTGACCCTCTAGTTCTGCGCGGAGGTCGTTTGCGAGCTGCGTGTGCTGCGCGATAAGGGTGTCGCGAATCGTGGTAATTGCCGCCACCTGCTCTTCAGTCAAGCCTAGGTCGAGCGAATCAGCCAATTCCAGCACCGCCGGGTGGTAGGACGAGGCCGCGTCGACCGGATTGACAGCTCCGATCGGGTCCAATCTTCCGGTTGTTGGTTCCACGTTATACGTTCACGTCCTCGCCTCTTTCACCTACAACAGCGAGGACTGGGACCGCCATGCATATCACAATCCTCACCGAAGCCGATCTCCGTGCGTGCGTGTCCATAGATCTGGACGCTCTTCACGCAGTCGAAGTAGGATTCGCTCAGCTAGCAAAAGGGGAAACGGTTGTCCCGCCGGCAATGGGCATCGACGTGCCCGAGCACCGGGCCGAAATACACGTGAAATCAGCGTATGTGCACGGGCTGGATGGATTCGCCGTGAAGATCGCCTCGGGTTTCTATGGCAACCCGGAAAAGGGGCTGCCGACCGGTAGTGGCTTGATGGTTCTACTGAACGCGACCACGGGTTTCCCACAGGCACTCTTGTTAGACAACGGATTTCTCACAGAGCTGCGCACGGGACTGGCCGGTGCATTGGCGGCGAAGTACTTGGCCCGTGAGGAGCTGGACACGGTTGGCGTTGTTGGGGCAGGCTCCCAAGGGCGCTACCAGATACAGTCACTTCGTCTGGTGCGCGATTTCGAACGACTGCTGATCTTCGACACCAACAGTAAGAGTGTGCAGCAATACGTTGCGGACATGTCCGCTGAGCTCGGCATTGAGGTACTAGCTGCGAACGACGTAGCGGAGCTAGTGCGCGAGTCGGGTCTGGTAGTGACGGCGACACCTGCCAGGAGTCCATTCCTGAAAGCAGAGTGGATGCACCCCGGCCTGCACATCACGGCCATGGGTTCCGATGGCCCAGGAAAGTTGGAACTCGAACCTGAGGCTGTAGCCCGCGCTGACCGAGTCGTCTGCGATCGCAAGTCACAGTGCTTCACGCTCGGTGAGCTTCACCACGCATTCGATGCTGGATTGATCACAGAAGAAGACACTACCGAATTGGGCGAACTCGCCGCAGGCCACACGAAGGGGCGTCAGGATGAGGATGAGATCACGCTGTGCGATCTCACCGGCGTCGGTGTACAGGACACTGCGATAGCTCTGCTCGCGTACGAGAGAGCTGTTGAGAAGGGGCTTGGAACGGTTATAGAAGCCTGAAGCAGCGGTCCCTCACGCCAGCGCAGCTATCTCCCGATCCTTGGCTACACTTGCGTCCCAGCCCAACTGTTTGCGGATGTTCTGCACCATGGCTTCTGTAGCCTCAGGGTCACCGTGAACCGCGAACACCTTCTTGGGTGGGTGCTCGAAACCTGAGAGCCAGCGTATTATCTCGTCTTTGTCGGCATGCGCCGAGAGTCCATGTACCGTTTCGACCTTGGCGCGCACATCCACCATCTTGCCGTGGATTTTTACCTCGTCCGCTCCCTCTTGTATCGTCCGGCCTCGGGTGCCTGCAGCCTGATAGCCAGTGAGCAGAACCGTATTGCGGTGGTCGGGAAGACGAGTCTTGAGATGATGTAGAATGCGCCCGCCGCCAGCCATCCCGCTGGCAGAGATGATAATCACCGGGCCCTCGAGAGCGTTCACTTTCTTGGAGGCCTGAACCGTCCTCGCGGCCGCGAACAGCTTGGGCTTGAGGGGACTTGCGCCTTCGTCCATCAGCGTGGCCATCTCCAGGTCGTGCTCCTCCGGATGTCGCCTGTAAATATCGGTCACATTGATGGCCATCGGACTGTCGATATAGGTCGGCAGGACCGGAATGCGTCCGGCGTCCTCGAGTTGTTTCAAGCGCCAGAGAAGTTCTTGAGTACGACCCACCGCAAATGCTGGAATGACTAAAGCTCCTCCGTTGGAGGCGGTTTCCGTCACGACACGGGCCAGGTCGGAGTCAGGATCTTCCCGGTGGGTGCGGTTGCCATACGTGGACTCCACCAACAAGACATCGGCTTTGGCCAGGGTCGTCGGATCCTTCAGAATCGGACGGCCCCAGCGTCCGAGATCTCCGGTATACACGACACGCGTGTCATTCTTGCCGCTGATAATCAGGTCGACGGTTGCCGATCCCAGTATATGACCGGCGCATCGCAGCACCACTTCAATGTCGTTGGCGACTGGGAATGGCTCTCTGTACATCTGGGGGCTAAGCAACGGAAGCGTGGCCTCTGCGTCTTCCATGGTGTAGAGCGGTACGGCTGGAGCATGCTTCGAGTAACCAAAACGGTTGGCGTGAGCCGCGTGTTCCTCTTGGAGGTAGGCGGAATCTCGCAACAGGATCGCCAGCAGGTCGGCGGTCGCCGGCGTGCAGTAGATCGGGCCCGAGTACCCCAGCCTGACGAGAAGCGGCAGGTACCCGGAGTGATCGATATGCGCGTGACTTATGACGATTGCATCTATGTCGGCCGGCGAGAAGTCGGGCGCTTCCCGGTTCCTGAGGCGGAGCGCCTTCAATCCCTGGAACAGACCGCAGTCCAGCAACACCTTGCTGCCGTTGGCGGATATCAGGTGTTTGGATCCTGTAACGGTCTCGGCGGCACCGAGGAACTGGACGGTCGGCTTCGTCATTTCAGATAACCTCGCGAATTCGATCGAGGGTTAATGCGAATGTCCAAAGAAGAGCTTCACCACATACATGAGCGCGAGGCCTGCCGAGAAAGACAGGAAGTGCATCAAACTGCCCTTGAAGTCGCGCTGTTTGTTGACCTCAGGCACGAGGTCGGAAGCGCCGATGTAGATGAAATTCCCGGCGGCGTATGGCACCAGGAACCAGATCTCGAGCCGCGACGAAACGGCGTAAGCGATCAGCCCGCCCGCAAGAAATGTCGAGGCGGATATCACGTTGAGTAGGAGGGCTTTCCCCTTGCTCCATCCACTGTGGAGCAATACCGCAAAATCGCCCAACTCCTGCGGTACTTCGTGAGCGGCGGCGGCCAGCCAGGCCGCGATACCCAGGCGGATGTCCAACACGAAGGCCGCGGCGACTGCAAGCCCGCCAATGAGATTGTGCAGGCCATCACCGATGAGAATCAGGTAGCCAAGAGGCTTCTTGCTGCACTCGGACGAATCGCGGTGGCAGTGGTGCCAGTGCAGGAACTGCTCCAACGCGTAGAAGGTCAAAAACCCTGCCAGAACCCACAGGAACGGCGCGATCTCACTATCCGTCTCGTGGACTGTCTCCGGGATCATGTGCAGGAAAGCGCCACCGAGAAGGCAACCGGCGGCGAAGGCAACGAGCGGCAGCACGATCTTGTGGAGCGTGTCCTCTCTCATAATCAGGGTAAGACTTCCGACGAGTGCAATGGCGCTCATCACAAGTCCGCCTGTAATGATCCAGAGCAAAGTTGGCATCGACGATCTCCGCGTTTGCGGTGTTTTCCCAAAAGAGGGACTGCAAGATAACCGCGAATGCTGATCCCTCCCTAGCCCCCCCTTCCCGTTTCTCGTTTCCCATTGCACGTTGTCCGTTGCTCGCTGCGCGTTGCGCGCCCCTCGAATCCACGGACTTGAAGGTTTGAAGCTTATGACCGAGCCCCACTCCGACCTGGTAACGACGAAACCGCCACCGCCTCCGTGGTTCCGCTGGACCGTTCTGGTCGTGATCAGCCTGGCGATGTTCGGCAACTACTACGTTTACGACGCCATCAGTCCCATTGCCGATCTGTTGAAGGCGCAGCTCAACTTTTCCGACTCCAACATCGGGTGGTTGAACGCCATCTACAGCGTTCCCAACGTCTTCATGGTGTTCGTTGGCGGAATCATCATCGACAGAATCGGTGTCAAGAAAGGAACGATGCTGTTCGGCGTTCTGTGTTTGTTGGGAGCAGGAATCACAGCAGCAAGTGGCGTTCTGACATATATGGCAATTGGGCGGCTGGTGTTCGGGCTCGGCGCGGAGTCGCTGATCGTGGCCGTGACCTGCGCGATCGCCAAGTGGTTCAAGGGCAAGGAGCTGAGCTTTGCGTTCGGCGTGAACCTGACTATTGCACGGCTAGGATCGTTTGCGGCGCTGAATTCACCAACATGGGCACGACCTGCCTACGAGCATTGGCAGTGGCCGTTGTTCATTTCCGTTGTGTTTGGCGTGTTCTGCGTGGTAGGAGCACTTCTTTACTGGGCGATGGAGAACTCCGCCAGTCGGCGCTACCAAATCGGGATGGCGGGCGATACGGACAAGATGGTATTCAGCGATCTGTTCCGCTTCAACAAATCCTTTTGGCTAGTCGTCTTGATGTGCGTGACATTCTACTCGGCCATTTTCCCGTTCCAGACGTTCGCCATCAAGTTCTTCATGGAGGCCCACGGTGTCTCGCGAGAGTATGGCGGTTTCCTCTCGAGCCTGCTCACGTTGTTTGCAATGATCTGTACCCCACTGTTCGGGTTGCTCGTCGATCGAGTGGGCAGACGGTCCCTGTTCATGATGTGGGGGTCGTTGCTTCTGGTTCCGGTGTATCTCGTCATGGCCTACACGAGTATTCCGCTCATCGTGCCGATGGCGATGATGGGGATCGCATTCTCACTCATCCCCGCTGTCATGTGGCCGTCAGTCGCGTACATCGTTGAGGACAACAAAATCGGAACAGCGTATGGTCTCATGACAATGATCCAAAATATCGGGATGGCTGGCCTCAACTTCCTGGTAGGCTGGGCAAATGACTACGCTGGAGCGAGCGCTGAGAATCCTGGTGGCCACGCGTTGGGGATGTGGATGTTCACAGCGCTCGGTATATCTGCGGTCCTCTTCGCGTGGCTGCTACGCAGGCATGAGACCGGTCCGGATGCGCATGGGCTCGAGACAATTACGGTAACGTCGTCGGAGTAGGTCCTTGGAGGTGACCTCTGTTCTGGAGGACGGGCTCGGCCGCATCAACTACACCTGACGCGATGCGTCTTGAAAGACGTTCTTCCCGTCCTTCAGGACGGTTGGCGAAGCCGCCGTGCCCACATTTCGAGGCAGGGTAACGGCAGGAAGGCCCGATCGAACCAACCCCACTTGACAGCAAAACCGGATCCCGTTTTCTTTCCCCTAATCATGTGAGGGGAAGGCAATGTCGAAATCCGCGATGAACCTCGTTCAGGGCACACTGGATGTGCTAATCCTCAGGACTCTCTCCGAAGGGCCGATGCACGGATTCGGGGTCTCCAAGTGGATCCGCGAGCGAACTGATGGGGTCCTGGGTATAGAAGACGCCGCGCTCTACCAGGCGCTTCACCGCATCGAGCGCAAGGCGTGGATAGAGGCCGAGTGGGGACTGTCTGAGAACAACAGGCGAGCCAAGTACTACCAGTTGACGGCCAGTGGCCGCCGACAACTGAAGAAAGACACCACGTCGTTGCGCCGTTACGTGGAAGCGCTGTTCAAGGTTCTCGAGCCCGCGTAGAGAGTTCAGTCGTGTCACGAATTCCTGGAATCCGTCGTCTGTTCCGCATCCCGAAGCGTCTTCGAACCCGAGTGCGCGAAGACATCGAGACTGAGTTGGATTTCCACCTGGACATGCGGACTGAGGAACTCACCGCTGCCGGAATGACGGAGCGGACGGCGCGCGAACGGGCTCGTTCGGAATTTGGTGATCTGGAGTATACGAAACGGTACTGCGGACGCGTTTCGCAGAATAGGGAGAGGAAGGCTCGGTCCATGGATTTCCTACGCGGATTCGGCCAGGACGTTCGATTTGCGTCGCGGATGATACGTAGACGCCTTGGTTTCACGACGGTGGCGGTGCTCACGCTAGCTGTGGGGATCGGCGCCACGACTTCGATGTTCAGCGTCATAAACGGCGTGCTGTTGAAGCCGCTGCCCTACTCGGAACCCGAGAGCTTGGTGCAGATGTGGGAGCGGCTGCCCCGATACGAGAATGCATCCGTGGCCTGGCCGAATTTCCTGGATTGGCGTGAACAGAACACCGTATTCGAGGAGGTGGCCGGGTTCAAGCCGATCGGCATGAACCTCACCGGTGTTGGGGATCCAGCGGAACTGCTGGTCTATCAACTGTCCGCCAGCATGTTCGACTTACTCGGTGTGCAACCTCTTTTGGGGCGAACTTTTTTCGAAGAAGAAGACCAGGTCGGCGGAGACCCGGTCGTGGTCTTGACCCATTGGTTCTGGCAAACACGCTTTGGAGGTGACGAGAACGTCATCGGCAGGAGCATCACGCTCGATGATCTGTTATACACCGTGGTTGGGGTCATGCCGCGGAGCTTCGTCTTTCCGCCACTCGAACCGCAAACGGATCTCTGGGTGCCTGTGGGGCGGTTCGCTACGGAAGAAGACGGATGGTTCGAACGACAGAACCACAATGCCCTTCAGGTGATCGGAAGGCTGCGGCCGGGAGTCACCATTGAACGCGCGCGTGGCGACATGGAGACGATCGCACTACGACTGGAGGAGGAATACCCAGCGAGCAACACCGGCAACCGTGTCAACATGGAGTCGATGTATGAGCGCGCCCTCGGCGACATGAGACGCCCATTGATGTTGTTGTTCTGCGGCGTCGCGTTCGTCTTGCTGATAGCGTGCGCAAACGTCGCGAATCTACTGTTGGCACGTTCGGCTGCCCGTCAGCGGGAAATCGCGGTCAGGTCTTCTGTTGGAGCCGCCGGTGGCAGGATAGTGCGCTTGCTGCTCACCGAGAGCGTGATGTTGTGGCTACTGGGTGGTCTTGGAGGACTGCTTGTTGCCTACGGGGGCACACGGTTGTTGTCGTCGTGGTTAGGCGGGACCATACCGCGGGCCGGGGACGTGCGCATTGACGGCCTGGTGTTGCTTTTCGTCCTCGCAGTCTCACTCCTGACCGGTGTTGTCTTTGGTTTGGCTCCTGCGCTGCGGTCAACTCGGCTGGACCTGCAGGAGTCATTGAAGGAAGGAGCGAAGGGGTCTGGTGGGGCAAAGGGTGGACGGATGCGTCGAGGGTTGGTGATAGCTGAAGTCATGCTGGCTCAGGCACTGCTCATCGTAGCCGGGCTCACGATACACAGCTTTCTAGTACTGTCCAACGAAAGCCCCGGTCTGGATGCTAGGAATCTCCTCACTGTGCGCATCTCACTTCCTACGAGCAAGTACCCCGAGTTGGCCGGTCGACAGGCGTTCTTCAGTCAACTGCTGGAGCGAGTCCAGGGCTTGCCGGGGGTTGTCTCAGCCGCCGCCGGTGGACCTCTGCCATTCACGCCCCTGGGTGGCTGGCAGAGCGGGTACGTAGTCGAAGGTGAGACGCCGCCCGAGCCCGGCCAGATGCCCATCGTGGAGACGGCCGCGGCCACCGCCGAATATCATAGGACACTGGGCATTCCCCTGCTCCGCGGCAGGTTGTTTTCTGAAGGGGACCGGGCCGATGCGCCGCCCGTGGCCATCATCGACGAGACGTTTGCGGCACGGCACTGGCCCAACGCAAATCCAATCGGTCAGCGTATACGACTAATCGGTCGTTTTTTTGAGGTAGTCGGCGTCGTTGGGCATGTGAAGAACCGTGGTATCGCGAACGAATCGCTCGTGCAGATGTACATCCCGTTCGAGTGGGACAACGATGACACCTGGTCGTTGGCGATCAAGACCGAGACGGAACCAATGCTGACGGCTGCGGCGGTGAGAAATGCCGTGCTCGAGCTTGACCCCACGCAGCCTGTTTCATTCGTCAGAGCGATGCAGCGGAATCTAGAAAGCACCGTTATGGTGAATCGGATTCAGGGTGTTCTTCTTGGGGCGTTCGCAGCCGCCGCTCTGCTGTTGGCGACGGTGGGGATTTACGGTGTGATGTCACATGCTACCAATGAGCGCAGGCACGAGATTGGGATCCGAATGGCCGTGGGTGCCAGCCGCGGTGAGGTACTCCGGTTGGTGGTGCGCCAAGGACTCGTTCTAATCGCGATCGGTGTGCCGCTGGGACTTGGCCTTGCCATGGCGGTTGGGCGGCTGATGTCGAGCGAGTTGTACGGGATCACCACGTTCGACCCCACCAGCCTGATTTTGGCGCCTTTGCTACTCGGTTCCGTGGCAGTTCTGGCGAGCTACGTGCCGGCGCACCGAGCGTCTGTGGTTGACCCTGTGGAGACGCTGCGCACGGAGTAATTCAGAACTCGATCTTCAGGCCGAAGAATCCCTGCCGGCGAACGCCTTGGCGAAACTCGTCGACGTTCTGACTGCAGAATGGTGCATCGACAGTCTGACGCCAGCATGGCCCGTCACGAGTCACCCCGTACGTTATGTCGTTCTTTCGGTTGAGGATGTTGCGCAACTCAAGGTGGATGGAGAAACGCCACTTTGAGTACACCTTGGACCATTCGCCGAGCAAGTCCAAGGCCGAATACCAAGGTGCGCGCGCGGCATTCGGCATTTCCAGGATGTCGGGCACATATTCGACGCAGTAGTCCTCAACGTAATCACAGATGTAGTAGCCTGGGTGGAGACGCGTGTAGGGTGCGCCGGACGCAGCAGTATGGGCGGCCACCAGCTTGATCGATCCGCCGAGGAATCTCCTGGGCACTCTCCACGCTCCCGTGACATCGAGCGTGTGACGCCGGTCTGACGGTGCAGGGTACCGCAGCCTGACGGCCTCGATCTCGGACACTCCCAGGCTGTAGTTCGCCGACATCGTCACACGGCCTGCAATGCGTCGTATCGACCACTCAATCCCTCGCGCCTTGTTCTTCCCGAGAATAGTACGTGGCCTGATCTGTTTTGGCCCCGGCGTGGGATCTACAAGGGTCATTCCGCTAGAGTTGCGGGCGTACACGCTGGCTGAGGCCAGCCACTCATCGCTCAGCCAATATTCAGCCCCAATCGTCGCGACGTCACTTTGCAGTGGGGGAATGCTATCGCCCGCAAGACGCCATATGTGGCTCACGGCAAGACCGGGTCCAACAGTCAAGCCGGCGGGGGAAAGAGCCTGCACGTATTGGTACGAGCGTCCGACACTCGCTGAAAAGCTGAGCTGCTCATTCGCCGCGTATCGCGCCGACACTTGAGGTGCAATATGCAGTCTGCCGCCCTCCAAACGAGATGTGGTGCCGTCGAGGCGCACACCACCCTGCACCGTGAGCTCGGCTGTAGGCTTCAACCGCGTCTCACCCCAACCCGACACAACCACGAGCTTTTCTTTGATCCGGAACGGTCCAACGTGAAGTTGGAAGGGATGCGGAGATTGAGGGGCGCCGTCGTACTTCGACCGGTTGACTGTGACCTGGTACCCGGCACGCCAGCCGGCGGCGTCCTCATCGGGGATCACGGAGCCGAGCTCCCCTAGCACGGCGAAATAGTCGATGCGGCTATCGGAGTCCATCTGAGTGGGCTGGCTTAAGTCGTACAAAGCTACATCCGGCCTGGCCTCGGTTTGCTCCACGTCGAGGGAGAAATGGCTCCATGCCATGGTATGGCGTGAGTACGCCCCCCACAACGGCATGTCGAGCGTCACCCGGCCTGCCGTGTTTCCCCAGGACATGTCATTGAGCGCCGGTCCATGGTTCAGCGGTTCGTCGATCCAGTCGCGCTCCCAGAGAATGCTCGCCTCGACGTGTGTGTTGTTCCCGAGGCCTATATCTAGACGGGCAATTGCATCAGCGTACTTGTCGGGCAGTGCGAAGCCCACTTCAGTCTCTGACCGTGTCGGTTGGTTCCAAAGCTGGCTCTGCGCGGTGATGAAATCGAGGCCCGACCTTCGCGCTCCCGCAAGGACGCCTACTCGTCCGTCAAGGAATCTGCGCTCGAGCGTCAGCCCTCCACCAACGAGCGTCAGGTCGCCGTACCCGCGTAGGTCACCCGTTCCCCCGGCCGGTCGAGACGTCATGCTCACGACACCGGCAGCGCCTTCCCCAAGCGGGAGAGGCCGTACGCCTGGGTGAAACAGAACCGAGCCGAGCGCGTTCTCATTGATCGCCGACGTCACTCCGCCTGCGTGGAGTGGGTTGAAAAGCGGAAGACCGTCGAAGTAGACCCTGGTCTGCCCCCAGTTGGCGCCGCGGATCCAGACCTCTGAGGTCCAATCGTCTCGCGTCGTGACACCTGGAAGGCGTTGCAGCGCTCGAAATGGATCGGCCGTGCCGAGCGTGACCGACTCGAGCACATCCGTATGCGTCAATGCGCGAACGTCACAGCTCAGGAACGCTCGTTGCCGCCAGCGTTCGATATCGATGCGTCTTCGCCCGACCTCATCCGCGTCGGCGGCTCGACCGAACAGGTCGAGGGACGTCGCACGTACCTCCAGCTGTTCGAGATGGACAGGCGTGACTTCGAGGATGGCTGATATGTTGACAACGGTAGGATGTCGTAGCTCCACGTCTACTGTCGCGGGACGATATCCGATACGCCTGATCTCGAGTCGATATTGAGCCGGCGCGACATCCGCGAATTGGTAGCCGCCGTCAGCACGGGTGACAGTCGTGCGCGGAGGTCCAAGGGCATACTTTGCGGATCCGTCTTCAGGAAGGCCGAACATCATCAGGCTGAGTGTAACGATGGCATGCGGCAGAGGGGCCGAACCGTCTGAAGTGAGGACGTAACCAGAAACAACGCCGGCGTCCAGTCGGTTCACTGAAGCCAGCTGCGCTTCGGTGCGACCGACCGACGTGAAGGCAACGAGGCTCAACGTTCCCAGTGTCCGGAACGGAAGCCGTGCTGGTTTTGATCGGGTACGCATCTACTCTTCGGTTCCTCAGTATGAACGAACACGATCACTGTGTTCTGACGCCCGCCTCCGATTCCTTTACTGCGCTTCTAAGCTTCTACCTCCGCCACCCGCCTAGAGATCCAACGACATGCGACGACCTACTTTCGCATGGAGGGCCAACAGCCGAGTGCATTCCGAGGGGCGATTCCTGCACCCGTGGCGGGACGATGGCATCCAACGCAGTAGTATCACGGCACCGATGAAAACCGAAATCCTGCCGACGAAGTGGATTAGAACTCGATCTTCAGACCGATGAACCCCTGCCGGCGTACGCCGCGGTGGAACTCGTCGGCGGACTCACTGCAGAACGGGGCGTCGACGGTCGTGCGGAAACACGGCCCACCGCGAGTCACACCGTATGTTATGTCGTTCTTGCGGTTGAGAAGATTGCGCAGCTCGGCGTGGATCGCGAATCGCCACTTTGAGTACGCCTTGGTCCATTCTCCGAGCAAGTCCAATGCTGAATACCAGGGCGCGCGTGCGGCGTTCGGCATTTCCAGAATGTCGGGCACGTATTCTATGCAGTAATCCTCGACGAAATCGCATATGTAGTAGCCCGGGTGGAGACGCGTGTATGGCGCGCCCGACGCAGCTGTATGGGCGGCCACCAGGCGGATGGATCCACCGAGGAGTTTCCTGGGGACCTTCCACGCTCCAGTGACGTCGAGCGAGTGTCGTCGATCAGACGGAGAAGGAAATGTCAGCCGGGCGGCCTCTATTTCAGACACCCCCAGGCTGTAGTTCGCCGTCATCGTTACGCGGCCCGCGATGCGGCGTATCGACATCTCGATGCCTCTCGCCTCGTTTTCACCGACGACTGTGCGCGGCCAGTTCTGCTTTGGCCCCGGTGTCGGATCGACCAGCGTCATTCCGGTAGAGTTACGGGCGTACAGGTTGGCTGATGCCAACCACTCATCACTCAACCAGTACTCGGCGCCGATCGTCGCCACATCACTCTGCAGCGGTGGTATTGAGTCTCCTTGCGCCACACGCCATATGTGGCTCACGGCTAAACCGGGTCCAACAGCCAAGCCTGCCGGTGCAAGGGCCTGCACGTACTGGTAAGATCGGCCGATGCTCGCCGAAATGCTGAAATCTTCAGTCGCCGCGTATCGTCCGGATACTTGCGGCGCAATGTGCAGTCTTCCTCCCTTTACTACGGTGGTGCCGTCCAGCCGCATACCTCCTTGCACCGTGAGCTTTCGAGTTGGCTTCATCCGCGTCTCACCCCATCCTGACACAACGACGAGTTTCTCATTGAACTCTATCGGCCCGACAAAGAGCTGAAATGGATGCGGAGACTGGGGAGCGCCATCGTACCTTGAACGGTTGACTGTAACCTGGTATCCGGCGCGCCAGCCGGCGTCGTCCTCCTCGGGAATCACAGACCCGAACTCCCCCAGTGCGGCGAGATAGTCGATACGGCCATTGGAGGGGATCTGTGTGGGTTGTTCCCAATTGTAGAACGACACGCTCGGTCTGGTTTGAGTTTGGTCGACCTCGAGGAAGAAATGGCTCCATGCCAGGGTATGGCGTGAGTATGCTCCCCAGAGCGGTATGTCCAGGGTCACCCGACCCGCGGCGTTTCCCCAGGAGAAGTCGTTGAATGCCGGCCCGCCCTGCTCCAGAGAGTCGGCGATCCAGTCGCGCTCCCAGAGCACGCTTGCCTC
>JBDGYW010000037.1:0-18489 GCA_039588935.1 Gemmatimonadota bacterium
GGACCGCTGTCTGGGCACTGGGCGAGATCGAGGATGTCAGGGCGGTGGAGCCGCTCAGCCGCGCCTTAGAGGACCGGAACCGGGACGTACGGAAGGCAACAATCCACGCACTAGGTGAGATCGAGCATCCGGACGCCGTTGCTCCCCTGACGGCAGCTCTTCGCGACCCCGACTCCGACATCCGCAAGACTGCGGCCTGGGCACTTGGGGAGATTGAGTCGTCGAGTGCTGTCGATCCACTGGTAACGTTGTTGGATGACAGCGACGTCGAAGTGCGCGAGACAGCGGTGTGGGCCCTGGGAGAGATCGAGCACCGCAGTGCGGCCGATGGCCTGGCGAGGGCTCTGCGTGACAGCAACCTCCGTGTGCGGCGCAAGGCGGCGTGGGCAATCGGCGAACTCGACCTTAGTTCGGCCCCACCAGCTCTGCTGAGTGCTTTGTCGGACAGTGACGCAACCGTTCGACGGGCTGCTGCCCGCGCGGTTGGCGAGATCGAAGATCCTGCGGCCGTTCCGGGACTGATCAGGCTCCTGAACGACGACGCAGCGGTCATCCGTCGGGCCGCGGTTCAGGCTCTAGCCGAAATCCGTGGCGCCAGCGCGTATGAGGCGTTAATAGAGGCATTGGACGATGGAGACGCTGTGGTGCGACGTACCGCTGCGAGGGCATTAGGAAGGCGGAATTGAAAATGAAGGCTAGAGCCACAATCTGGACGGTTGCTGGAACCGTTGCGTTGCTGGTGATATCGAACTGTGCTGCCCTATGTAAACTTGCTGCGCAAACCGCTGCGGCATCCGATTCGACGCGGGCGGTACAACTGCTAGAAAATGCGCGCGGCGCAAACCCCGTGATGTGCGAATTGGCGATGCAGTCGATCGATAGGCGCTACGGAAATTGGGGATCCACAGGCCGAGCCCCCGACGCGATCATCGGACAACGTACGCTCCTCGAGTGGGCCCAACAGGATATGGAAGATGCCGGAGTGGTTTCGGCATTGGGTGTCGCTCTTTCCGATGAGGACACATGCGTCCGACGCATGGCAGCTCGGCTCTTTGGGCGCGTTGAGCACCCGAGCGCAGCGGAGACCTTAATGGACCGACTGGGTGATCGTGACGAGCGGACGCGCCAAGTGGCCGCTGTCGCGCTGGGATACCTGGAAAATCACGATGCGGTGGATGCACTCATGGACGCCCTGTCCGACCGTGTAGCTGCCGTCAGAGCAGCCGCAACGTGGGCCCTTGGAGAGATCGAGGATGTGCGGGCGGTTGAGGCGTTGACGCAATTGCTCGGCGATGATCCCGATCCGTTTGTGCGTCGTCAAGCTGCGTGGGCGTTGGGGAATATGTATTAGCCTCGCCCCCGCCCCGCTGGAGCAGAGGGGCAGGGACGGCGTATGCGACCAAAGCCGCTCCTACCGACTGTCCGCCATAGAGGACAACTGCGTGTTGGCGCTTGTTCGGTTGTCACTTGTAAAGCGTGTAATTGCAACTGATTACGCGATCAGGTAGTTGGGGCATGGGGTTTGCCTGTATGAGCTGTGCGGCTCACACAGGAGATAGAGATGGGACACAAGCGGTGTTGGGCACTTGCGGCCCTGGTGTTGGTACTTCCCGTATCTGCGAACGCGCAGAACCTGGTGCGGCATTCCAAGGGAATCCTCGGTTTCAACGGCTCACTGGCGCGCCCCACTGGCGAGTTTCTGAACTACGTGGACTGGGGTGGCGGTTTGGGGATGTATGGCGTTGTGAACTTCGATCGCCGCAATCAGATCGGCATGCGGATAGGGACGTCGCTGGTGGTATACGGCCACGAGAGTTACCCGGCACAGATAAGCCCTTCAATCGGCAGGGTGTGGGTCGACGTGAACACGGAAAACTTCATTGTGGACTTCGGAGTCGGACCACAGATCACATTCGGCCGCGGCCCCATGCGCCCATATATATATGGAACAGCCGGATTCTCGTATTTCGCGACCGTTTCTTCACTGGACGGAGTAGATGGCGGGCCGGACTTTGCCAACACCACCAACTTCGATGACATCACGTACGCCCTCACCGGAGGTGGCGGGCTCCTGCTGAGCTTGTCGCGCAGAGTGTCGATTGACATGTCAGCTCAGTGGACCCTGAACGATGACGTTGAATACCTGACGCGCGGCGACATCGTGGACAATTGGGATGGCTCGATCACGATGTACCCGATCAGGAGCGAGGCGAACCTGATGACGTTCCGATTCGGACTGGCCATCGGCTTGTAGACACTTCACAACGGGCGCCCGAAGCCTCTGGTTTTGCATTCTGATCAGGCGACGTGCAAATTCGGTAGGGCGGTGGGCGCCCAACTATGAAAACTCCTCCGGAAGTTCACCTGACGTACCCTGAATGGGTCCTCCCTTGTGTGAACTGGGACAGGTCGTACCGTGAAGCTGAGGACCGCATGAAGCTCGTAATCGACCTCGCGCGGGAAAACGTGATGCGCTCCACCGGTGGCCCTTTTGGCGCGGCGGTGTTCGATACGGAAGCGGGCAGACTCATTGCGGTAGGAGTGAACCTCGTTGTACGAAGGCATAGCCCCGTGCTTCATGCGGAGATGGTCGCGCTCATGATGGCGGGGCAGGTCCGATCATCCCATTCACTCAGTGCCCCGGGCATGCCGGTCCACGAATTGACGACCTCGTGCGAACCCTGTGCCATGTGTCTGGGCGCCGTTCTCTGGAGTGGTGCCAAGAGGCTCGTGTGCGGGGCCACCAGAGAAGACGCTGCGCGCGTCGGATTCGACGAGGGGCCTGTGTTTCCTGAGTCGTACAGGTATCTCGAAGAAAGAGGCATAGAGATCGAGCGGGGCCGGATGCGAACTGAGGCTGCAGAGGTTCTCGACCTTTATCACATGCGCGGTGGTGAGATCTACAACGGCTGTAACCTCTTCCCTTAGATTATCGTAGGGTCGATCCACAGACTCTTGGGACCGGGTGCGCTGCCGCGCTTTCCGGAACTGATCTTTGACGGAGAGAACAGAATGAGTGGGAAATCTACGATCGTTCGGTACTTCCTGATTGTCCTTCTTCTTGGAACAATCCTCTCCGCGGCCGAAACACATGCCCAAAGCGACGTTGTGGAGTTTGGGCCGGAGCGTTGGGAGATGGCCAATGCCGAAACGGTCAACCGTTTCGGTCGGGAATGCGTGACGGGAGCCGCGATTCTGAAGGATGTCGTGTTCGAGAACGGTGTCGTTGAAGTCGACATCGCGACTCCCGGTAGGACGCGCGCATACCCGGGCATCGTGTTTCGAATGCAGGACCAGACGAATATGGAGTGGGTCTACATTCGCCCGCACCGATCGCCGTTCTACACCGACGCGATCCAATACACGCCTATGATCAACCAGGTTACCGGCTGGCAATTGTACAGTGGGGAAGGGTACACCGCCGGAGCCGATTTCCCAGCCGATGTGTGGGTGCACCTCAAACTGGAGATCTCCGGGTCGCAAGCGCGCGTTTACGTGAACGGCGCCGAAGAGCCTGATCTCGCGATCTCAGATCTTAAACATGGAACCAGCCGCGGTGCGATCGGTGTCTTGGACTCCACCGGTGAAGCGGCGTGCTTCTCGAACTTCAGCTATTCGCTCGACGACGACCTCCAATTCGAGGCTCCACCTGCAACTGTGGCTTCACCAGGCACCATCACGAACTGGGAAATCTCGCGGGCGATCAAGGCCGAGCGTGTGAATCGCGATGCCTACCCGGGTTTCTTGGCGATCGCAAACGCAGATTGGCAGACTGTCGAATCCGAGCCGTCCGGGCTGGTTGACATAGGACGGTACGCGGTCCGCACTGAGGGCGGGCCAGATCTGGTGTTCGCGCGTACTGTCGTTCGCGCGCCCGAAACGCAAGACATCGAGTTCTCATTTGGGTATTCTGACGCAGTAGATCTCTTCCTAAATGGCAAGAAGGTCTTCTCGGCGAACAGTGCGTACCGGTCGAGAGATCCATCGTTCCTCGGTGTGATCGGGCCGTTCGACGCGGTGAACCTGACGCTCGAGAAGGGCCTTAACGAGATCTTCTTGATGGTGACGGAAAACTTCGGTGGCTGGGGGCTCATGGGCGCTACCGATCCTGAACTTGAACTTCCGAATGAAGAGCATGACCGCGTCACGAAGGTATGGGAGACAGCGGACACGTTCCTGACGCCGGAGTCCATCCTGTACGATCCCGATCGCAGGGTTCTCTACGTAACCAACTACGACATCAACACATTCTCGACGCCGGATCTCACGGGATACATCTCGAAGTTGAGCCTGGATGGCGAGGTGTTGGAGGAGAGATGGGTGACCGGCCTGAAGGGCCCCGCAGGGATGAACATCCATGAGAATACTCTCTACGTCGCGGAGAGAACTGCGCTCACCGAAATCGATATGGCAACTGGGGAGATATTGCAGCGGCACACGATCCCCGGTTCCCAGTTCCTGAATGATGTCTCGATTGACTCAAACGGCGACGTCTACGTAACCGACACCTATCCCTCGTCACACATACTGAGTCGGATCTACAGGCTCAAGGACGGAGAGGTCGAGGAATGGTACGGTGGCAGAGAGATTGACAGGGCGAACGGACTGCACCTCCACGGCAACGAACTTCTGATCGGCAATTCCGGCGACGGACTCCTAAAGGCCGTGGATCTCGAGCACAAGACGCTGCGCAGGATTGCCTGCTTTGGAGCCGGAGTCATTGACGGGATCAGGCTGGACAACGACGGCAACTACATCGTGTCGAAGTGGGACGGCCAGGTTTACACCGTTTCTCCCGACGGCGACGTCGTAGAGATTCTCGATATCATGCCTGAGGGTCTGAACGCGGCAGACTTCGAGTATCTACCAGAACAGAACTTGCTCGTGATTCCGACGTTCCTGGGTAACAAAGTGGTGGCGTATCGGATCAATTACAGCGGTGAGTAGTGAGTGGACCTACGTTTCCTTTACGCCGAGCTCCGAACCCACCATGAATACGGTGAGTACTGTGAGGAAGATGAAGATGCCTGGGAAGAACGCGAGCCATGGCTCAGTTGCCATCGAGGTCTGCGCCTGGTATAGCATGTTGCCCAGGCTTGGTTGTGGAGGTTGAACTCCCACCCCGAAGAAACTCATCGCCGACTCGAGCAGAATGGCACGGCCGACCGCCAGCGTGGCGGCCACCACGGCGGCGGGGGCTGCCGCGGGAAGTAGGTGCCGGACTATTATCCTGGCCGGCAACATACCGGTAGCTCGAGCGGCCTCGACATACGTCCGTTGACTGAGCGAGAGAAACTCCGCGCGGATCACCCGTGCCGTTTCCATCCATCCAACAACACCGATGAGCAGTATCAACATTGGGACGGACGGTTCCATGAGCGCGGCGGCGATCAGGAGTAGTGGGAGCCTCGGAACCGAGAGCATCGTGTCGGTGAGGCGCATGAGAAGGTTGTCTATCCATCCTCCCACGTAACCGGCCATGGCTCCTATCGTGACACCGATTGCCGCGGTTACACCAGCGGCCAACAGCCCGATGACCAGCGAGACGCGTGCACCATACAAAGTGCGCGTGAACACGTCTCTCCCCAACTCATCGGTGCCGAATAGGTGCGTGAACGATGGTGCTGCTCTACGACCGGCTAGGTCGATGCCGTCCGGGAGGTAGGATGTCATGATCGGAGCAGCTGCTGCCATCAGCGCCATGCCCAGCAGGACCGCGCCGGCTGCCAGTGTGGCCCGGCGATCTCCGAGCCTCTTCATCGAACCCTCACGCGCGGATCCAGAGCATGGTAAAACACGTCGGCCGCGAGGTTCAGGAGCACCACGGCGCCGGACGTCATCATGAGGAACGCCATCAACACCGTGTAGTCACGGCGCGCCAGAGCCTCGGTGAACAGACTGCCTAATCCAGGCCACGCGAATACGCTCTCAGTAATGACGGCGCCAGTGACCATTATTGCCGCGTCCATTGTAATCACGGTAACGAATGGCAGCAGCGCGTTTCGGAGTGCGTGGTGCCACACGACGCGTCTTTCTGGTACGCCGCGCGCCCGGGCAGCCAAGACGAATCGTTGCCGAACAGCATTCCCCATCGATGACCGCAGAAATCTCGACCATGCTGCAGCATGGACCGCCGCAAGTACGATTGCGGGCATGATGATGTGGCTCAGACGATCGAGCAAGCCACCGTCGCCGAATGAGGCGCGTCCCGACGACGGGAGCCAACCTAGGCCCACGGCGAAGACGAGTTGCAGAAGCAACCCGACCCAGAACACTGGCAGCGAGATCCCGGCGAACGCCACAACGGTGGTGGTGTGGTCGATCCAGCTGCCTCTGCGCAGTGCGCCAAGGACGCCGAGTGGCAGTGCGATCACCGCAGCGACGACAATCGCACTGGCGATCAGCTCGAGGGTGGCCGGGAGCCTCTCCAGGAGCCTTTCCAACACGGGACGTCCATCGGTGAAGCTGTAGCCCCACTCCCCCACCAGGAATCCCTTGACCCAACTGAAGTACTGTTCCACCAGCGGTCGGTCCAGGCCCAGGGCAGCGCGGAGTCGTTCGATGTCCTCGGGTCGTACGTTTGGGTTGGCCAGGTACATGTCGAGCGGGCCGCCGGGGGCGGCATGTATCAGCGTAAAGACGAGAATCGAAATCAGAAACAGGAGTGGGCCCGCTTGAAGCGACCGCCGAGCAATGAATCGAAGCACCAGCTAGCGGATCTCCCACTCGTGAACGTTCCAAAAGATCCCGGTGTTGGTCGGGTTACCCCTGAAGTTTTGTAGGTTGGACGGAACCGCATCCAGACGGGTCACGTTGTAGAGTGGAATCTCCGGCACCAACTCCGCTAGCAGGCGTTGCGCCGCGTGCAGCAGCTCTCGACGGTCGTTGAAGTCCACGGTGCGGTCCGATGCGTAGAGCAAATCGGTGAGCTGGTCATTTTCGATGTAGTTGATATTCCGGCCTGCCGGTGGCATACGATCCTTCGCAAAGAACAGAGTGATCTCCGGGTCGGGTGGCATGTGCCACCAGTGCAGCATTGCCTCAAACTGACCCTCGAACCACATCGTACTGATGGCCGTTCCGTCTATCAGACGGATCTTCATATCCACGCCCACGTCGCGGAGCTGGCGTTGGACGGTTTGGGAGACGTTTTCCCTGACCGCGTATCCTGCCTGTGTTATCAGTGTGAACGACAGGGGTTCACCGTCGCGGTCCCGTATGCCATCACCATCGCTGTCCCGCCAGTTGGCAGCGTCGAGCAGCGATGCTGCCTGGGCCGGGTCGTAGTCGTAATGACGGATGTCGTCGGTGAATGCCCAGGACGGAGGCTGAATCGGACCGTGGGTGACCGGAGCAAGTCCATCGAGGATCGTGTTGACCAGTAGTTCGCGGTCCATTGCATGGATGAGTGCCTGCCTCAATCGAACGTCCTGAAACGGACTGAATTGTCGTTGGTTCAGTGTGATGTGCTCGTAGCTGTTGCCGATCATACTGTGCAGTGTGATACCCTCTACCTCACGTACCTCGCGGCCTTTGTCCCATGGCACGAGCGCTACCACATGGACCTCTCCGCTCTTGAGCTGGTTGATTCGGGTGTTCGTGTTGGTAACGAACTTGAACATCAATCGCTGAATCTTCGGAAACTCGCTTCCCCTCCAGTAATCGGGCACACGCTCCAGCAAGATGTACTCGCCGGTTCTCCATTCCGCGACACGGTAGGGGCCAGTGCCAAGAGGGTTGCGGTTGTAGTCGAACGCACGGTCGATGTCGCGCCCTTCGAGGATGTGCTTCGGAAACGTGCCCCGGAAGAACTGGTGGGCGTACGGAGCATAGATCTCCCGATAGTGAACGATTGCGGTGAGAGAGTCGGGAGTGTCCACGGACGCAATTCGGTCGAATCCGTCTGTGCTTTCGGGATTGTACGCAGGGTCGTTGAGCGCCTCGACCGTGAACTTGACATCGGCAGATGTGAAGGACACACCGTCGTGCCACTTCACGTTCGGACGAATTCTCCAGATGACATCCATACCGCCGTCAGCCGTGAGCGTGACTCCGCCGTTCTCGAGCGTGGGTATCTCCGTGGCGAGCAGCGGGATGATGTTCATGTCCTCGTCAGTGGTGGTGAGTCCTTCGATCACGCAGGAATGAATGTCTTCCAGAATGTGCGTACCGAAGCGATTCAACTGGTCGGGCTCTCTATCGTAGCCGATAATCAAAAGGTCGTTCGATGGCTTGATCGAACCCCTGTCCGACGCGCAGGCCATAGTGATGCAGCATGCCACGAGAATACCGGCTGCGAGCTTGATGTGAAGAGCGCTGTTGGTCATGTAGGCGTACTCCCCGCCATCAGGCGGGCGATGAGCAGGACCGGGATCGATCCATAACTCAGGAACTTGTCGTGAAAAGCACGAAGTGAGAACTCCGATCCTGCGATACTCTGCATCTTGTTACGCAAGTCGTGAATACCTTGTGTGCCGAGCCAGTACATGATTGAAGCGCCTGGGAACATGGAGTTGCGCGTCACTTCTTTCGCGGCGGCTCCAGCGCTCATCCCTACTCGCTCCTCATAGAACCGCCGTGCGTCTACGTCGGTCCACGAATGTTGGTGAAGCTCGATGTCGACAATCGCGCGCGCGAGCTGGCGGAGTCTGGAATGTTGTTCGGCCACTAGTTCGAGGTTTGTAAGGAATCCGATCTCTCCCATCAGATCTGTCGCGTAACAGGCCCACCCTTCGGCGAGCGATCCACCGCAGAACATTCCTATCCGGCTTGCACAGTCTACCGCTGCGACGCGTCCGATTCTCGATTCGGATCGCATCGCGTAGAAATTCTGCACGTGGTGGCCCAATGCGCCATGGTGCACAACGTGGTTTAGCTTGATCACGCCGTCGTTCACGCCACGCAGGAACTCTTTCTGGACCTCTGATCCGGCGGCTTCGTCGATCGGTGGTGCCAGGTATTCGTGGATCTTGATCTGGCCGAATGGTGCCGGCGACCTATAGTTCAGGAAATAGAGATGCGGCGCCGCTTCGCGAACCCAGGTCGGGGTTTGAGTGTAGCGAATCGGGAAGTCAGGCCAGGTGACCAAGTCCCGTCCAATCGCCAGGTCTCTACACGCAGTCCAACAAGTTCCGAACGCATCGAGATACCCTGTCGTTTCGGGATGCAAATCGGCGAGTCTGGCGGACACCGCCTCCCATCCGCCAGGGTCCGCGACGGCGGCCATTTCCTGGAGTCTGATTTCGGCCTCCTCAAATCGCGTCTTGACTTCGGCGAGAAGATCAGAGCGCGACCTGGAGTCCCAGTGACCTTGACTCAGGACCAGGCCTAAAAAGTCAGGCCCTGCTCCCGACGCGCGTGCGGGAGCTTCAGTCCTGGAGTTGAGCCAAAGGCGGAAATCCTCCGTCGCGGCCTGGGCACGCAACGCCGCCGCGGCTAGTGCAGCGTTTCCGTCGGTGTCGAGTTGATGTTGGTGACACCATCTCTGCAGTCCATTTCCGAAGACGTATAGCGTCCCGACGCACTCATCGAGTGCTCTCGTTGTCCACGATGCCGGAATCGGTCGGTCGCCGATTGTCTGTTTGGCATCGGTCAGAAATCCCGGGATGGCTGAGATGCGGTGTTCTATCGCGGCGAGTCGTTCACTTGCTGGGGCGAAGTCGCGCAGCATCAAGGAGACGACAGCGAAGACGGCCTCGCCGGTGTAGTGGGCAGGGTTGCCACGTTGAAAGTGGACACCCTCCAATTCGGCAATCTGTATTTCCAGGAACGCGTCGGCCAGTGCGCAGTCGATCGCGGCCGCTTCGTCGGGCATTGGGATACGTCCGAAGTCTGTTTGATCGGAGACGTATGGAGACAGCCGTTCTCTCAATGACACCATTTCTCTGGTGAGTTCCTGAAGGCCGTCGAGAGACCAGTCGGGCAACATAGAGTCGTACTCGTGAATGCCCGTGAACGTCGCGTTGACGGGCCGCCGCCGGTAATAGTGTTCGAAGAAGCTGTCTATGACTTCAGTGTGCAGCTCGTTTGGTTCCATCCGGTTGTTCTTCTCGGTTCTCAGTTCACTTCTTCACCGACCATAGGCTTTTCGCCAACCAATGGCAGGCTCACCCATCGTCGTTCCCTGAATGACAACTCGACCGCGTTTATCACCTCTTGAACGCGGGCGCCGTCGAGGAAGTCTCCTTCATTCTTGTCGTCGTCCGACAGAATCTCAGTGAGGAAGTTGGATATCAGGTTTGCATAGAAGAGCGTGCGCCAGCTCTCACGTGAAGTCCCACCCGGCGGGTATAGGTGGTTGGGAATCTTGATGACCTTGAACTCGACGCTGTCGGGCTTTGCAGCCTCGAGAGTTTCGCAGATACCGAATTCCTCGACGAGGCGGCAGATCAAGGCGCCCTCACTGCCGTACACTCGGGCCTCGAGCCCGGGGTAGTTGCCCACGGTCACGAAGCTCGACTGGATCGATGCGATGGCGCCGTTCTGGTATTCGCCGATGAAAATATCGCCGTCATCGATGTTCATCCGCATCATCTGCCCCGTTTCCCGGACCACCCGATTCGGGATGAAGTTGCGCATCGTGCCGACCACCTCAGCAAATCCGGCCCCGACAAACCAGTGGGCGAGATCGATTATCGGTGCTCCGTAGCCCTCCAGCGAGGAGACTTGGATAACCGACTGGTCGGCGTCTATGTCGACCTGCCTGAGCGGGTTCTCGGGGTCTAGCCACTGTGAATTCTGTTCGTAGCCGTTAAAAATGAAAGGCGTCCCCACGAACCCGGCGTCAATCAGCTCCTTCATGTGCTGCATCGCGGGGCTGTAGCGAAACGTGAATCCCAGCTTTGTTTTCAAGTTCTTTGAACGAGCTAGTTCACTGGCGCGAACGGTCTCGCGGAAATCGTATGCGACCGGTTTCTCACACAAGACGTGTTTGTTCGCTTCCAAAGCGGCCCACGCCAGCTCGAAATGCGTGTGGCTCGGGGTACACACATCGATCAAATCGATGTCGTCTCTATCAATGACATCCAGATGATTCGCTGTGATCATCGGTATTTCGAAATCAGTGCCGGCGGCCTGAGCCAGATCGAGCTTTGGGTCCGCCAGTGCCACGACTTCGCAGCGCTTGTCCCTCGCGAAGCCCGGCAGATGAGCATTACGTGCCCACGCGCCGGCACCGAGCACGCCGACACGGACCGGCTGACTGCCATCTGGTATTTTGGGAGCGCTCATAACAAATCTCTATGTAGTGTGTCGTGAAGTGGTCTATTACAGAAACATAGTATTGCTTCGCAACAAGTCGGTTACCGTCGCTCCGTCGACGGGCTTGGAAAAGTAGAAACCCTGCGCGTATTCGCAGCCGAGTCCTCGGAGCATGGTGACTTGCTCTTGTGTCTCCACACCTTCTGCAACTACCTGCATCTTGAGGTTGTGAGCAAGTGTCACGATCGTTCTCACGATCTCGAGCGCTTCTTCGCGAAGGCCGAGATCCATTACGAAGCTGCGGTCAATCTTGAGGGTGTCGATGGGGAGCTTGTGCAGGTAACTCAACGACGAGTAACCGGTGCCGAAGTCATCCATGTACAGGCGCACATTGAGAGACTGTAATTCTGTCAGGAGTGGAAAGACTATCTCCGCGTTTTCCATCAAGGCGCTCTCCGTCATTTCCAATCGGAGGCATGTGGGATCCAACTCCGCCTCCTTCAGGGCGCATTGGATCTGATCTACGATATCAGGCTGCATGAACTGCTTTGTCGAGAGGTTCACGCTGAGGTCGATCGGACTGCTCGGTGGCAGCTCCGTTCGCCATTCTTTCATCTGTTGGCACGACTTGCTCAGGACCTGCCAGCCAATCGGCACAATCAATCCCGTTTCCTCCGCCAACGGGATGAAGTCGTCGGGAGGGACGATCCCCAAATCTGGGTGGTTCCAACGCACGAGTGATTCGAGCCCGGATATCTTCCCGGTCTCGAGCGAAACGATCGGTTGGTACTGAATCACGAGTTCGTTGCGTTCCAGCGCCCAACGTAGACCGGTCTCAATTTGCAGGACTTCCAATGCGCGTTGGTGCGTTGCCTCGTCAAACACCTCATGGCGTGCGGTTCCGCGTGCCTTGGCTCGACTCATTGCGGTGTTAGCGTCCCGCAGCAGTTCCTCGGCGTGCTGATACTTGGCGCCGCTCACAACAATACCTATGCTGGCGGTCGCAAATACCTCTCGTTCTGCAAGGTCGAATGGAGATGCCATTGCTTCATTGATGCGTGATGCCACTCTCGTAGCATCGGTGGCGTCATCGATGTCGTCTAAAAGCAATCCGAACTCGTCACCGCCAAGGCGCACGAGCAAATCCGACGGCCTGACGCAGACCTGCAACCTCGAGGCAATCTCCCCGAGCAATCTGTCCCCCGCATGGCGGCCGAGACTTTCGTTGACAAGCCTGAGGCGATCAATGTTCAAGTGCAGAATCGCGAACATGTACTCGTCCCGTCGGCTTGCCCGCCCCAACGACCTCGTAATTGCCCTGATGATGACCCCGCGGTTCGGCAGGCCGGTCAGTTGATCCCGTACCGCTTCCCTGAGGAGTTGCTCCTCGACTCGTTTGCGGGCAGTGATGTCGGAATGCGAACCCGCGATTCTGTATGGTTCGTCGCCATCGTCCCGGACTGCAAGCCCGCGGCACAGGATCCAACGGTATGATCCGTCGCTGTGCTCGATGCGATGCTCGATCTCCAAGTGGGGGGAAACGCCCTGCAGGTGGCTGTCGATCTCTGTTCGCACACGATCGCGATCTTCCGGGTGTATGCGTTTCAGCCATTCATCCGGGTTGTCTCCGATATCACCCTCTTCATATCCCAACATCGTCTTCCAACGGTACGAGAAGAACACGCGGTCGGTTTTCAGGTCCCAATCCCACAATCCATCGTTCGCTCCCGCAGCTGCTAGAGAATAGCGTTCCTCGCTTTCTCTGAGTGCTTCCTCCGCCTCTTTTCTTTCGGTGATGTCTTCGCATGTAGAGACAATCCCCAACACCTCACCCTTCGAGTTCGTCACAACATCTGACATCAAGTGGACTGAGAAGACTGACCCATCCTTTCGTGCATTTATCGTCTCACGCCTCCAACTCGTCATCAGAGCCAACTCCTCGGCCGGTACTGTCTGGCGGGGGAGTTGCGATGGCGAAAACACGCCAGCGTTCTTTCCGATGAGTTCGTTGACAGCGTAGCCGTGCATTCTGGCGTCGGCAGGATTCGTATAGAGGATAGTGCCTTCAACGTCGGTGATGGTCACGCCAATCTGCATTGTCTCGACGGCCTTCTGGAATCTGAGGAGGGCCTCCTCGGCGGCTGTGGTTGCGATCTCATCCTGTTCGAGTTCGACAACTCTGCGGTGCATGGCTTCCAGTTCTTCCAGGAGGACTTCTCTGGTCAAGGATCGTTCACGCATGACAGCCTCCGCCGAATCCACATCGCGGTGCCGGAGCACTTCGCCGAGAAGGCAAAGGTACGTATCCGACGGAGGTGGGTCTAGGTGCTTCATGCGCCTTTGGAGAGAAGTACGCGTGTTGGCTCTGCTTCGGGGAAACAAAGGCGTGCGGATCTCCGTAGGAGGAGCAAAGTCCAATAGAGGGAACGTTATGGTGTGGCAGGTTCTCAGCAGACTCCTTCTTGGTGGCGTGCTCGTGGCGTCCGCAGGCGTTTATGAGGCCGTCCCAGTGCTCATTTGTGGTCTCATCGTCGGCGGCAGCGCGGTTCCGATCACACTCAAGGCATACAAGCGCAGGGTGCTCCGCAAGGCAGAAATCGATGCGGGTGAGTTGGAGAAACGCCTGGCCGAATTTGAAGACCGGAATTTCCAGTACCTCAACGAGCTGGAAGATCGCAACGCCGAACGGATTGAGGCCGTCGAAGAGCGAATTGACTACACCGAACGCTTGCTGGCTCGCCGTAGCGAGGCATATGTCCACGAAGAAAAGCCGTTCAGGGGCTTGCCGATGGTGACGCCTATCTAGCTGCTGCGTTCAACGGTGCAGCGAACATTGCCTAGCCACTAGGCTTGGCCAATCTCCAATACTCTGATGCCAGGCTCATTCGTGCCGCATCCGTTCCTTCGCGACGCGAATCGTATTGCAGTGAATCTCTACTGTATCGCTTTGAGAAACCGCATATCCGCCCGCTGTTGTTGTCGCGATTGGAACGCCGGCATCCCGGAACATCGTGATGACCTTTGCGTCCCGTTCCCGCAGGCCGGCGACGCTGAGATCCAGTCCGCCCAGTTGATCCTCTCTGTAGGGGTCTGCGCCTGCGAGGAAGAACACGAGCTGCGGCTGATGCGATTCCAATATTTCAGGAAGATTTGTGTCGAGCAGCGTGAGGTATTGCTCGTCTCCGGTACCGTTGTCGAGTCCGAGATCGAGGTCGCCGGGTGGCTTGAAGGGCGGATAATTGTGTTGCTGGTGCATGGAGAAGGTGAACACGGCCGGGTCACCCGAAAAGATCGCTGCGGTCCCGTTGCCGTGATGCACATCGCAGTCTACCACCAATGCCCGCTCTATGAGGCCTTCATGCATCAATGCACGAATCGCGATTGCGACATCGTTGATGAGACAGAACCCTTCTCCGTGATTGGCGAACGCATGGTGGAACCCCCCTCCGATATGAGCGGCCAGTCCGTTCTCGAGTGCCATGCGGCCTGTGAGGATCGACCCACCGGAGCAGAGCCACATGCCATCCCTCAAACCGCGTGAGAACGGCACCTCGAGTATCATCTGCTCCTGGTAGGACAAATCATCCTCGTTGATCTTGGTGACAAACTCTGCCGTGTGCACCAGCTCCACTTGCTCGTCGGTGGCAGGTTTGGGTCGAACGATGTCAGCCTCAGTGATCGTGCCGTCCGCCAGCAGTCGGTCGCGAACCATCCGGAATTTCTGAGTGGGAAATACGTGCGCGCCGATGTCGAACTCGTAGTCCTCGTGGAAGATGATTGGGAGCGCGGCTGCGGGTTTCATTTGCTTGGACCTGTCCGTTTCACGGTTGCCATCTCCGTAGGATCGACCGCGGGTGTTACCAAATGGAGCACGCGCGCGTTTCGATCCATCAGCAGCGCTCGATCCTCGCGCACCCTGCATAGAAAAGACTATCGCGGCAACGTCCGGAAATCACAATGGGGTCGAAATCGACGTCTCCGGGTTGTCTTTGCTGGTGATATCCTACGGGTTCGGCTATTCATCGCAGCGCAGCATCCTGTCGGTCCGCTGCAGCTACTGCTGTTGGCCCGTGACAACAGCGTGAAATCTGGAGCGGAAAGATGCCGTCGATACCACTTCGCAACCGTCGTGTCCTGGACTCGTAACATCAACAATGACAATGACTTGTCGCATCGGAGAGGTTGCTGGTGAGTACTGTGATCCGTATCACCAATACCGGCATGAAAGCTGCCTCTCAACGCCGGAGAGAAACTATGCGCATCAATCAGGTTCAGCGAGAGAGGCTCTTATGAAGTGGTGTAGATGTGTGATTGCGGCGGCAGTATTGGCGATGATTGCGGCTCCGGCGATGGCGCAGATCCCGGCGGGAGCGTCGGATACCGATAACATTGGCTTCCGTGGCACATATTGGGGCTCACGAGGACCTTACAGGGGAGTCGTATATGGCACGGGGGTGCCGTTCTTCTCTGGAGGGCCGGGGGCTTACCTCAATGTCGACATGGTTTGCACCGACGCCTACAACTACGTGAGCAGTGGTGACACGTGGAGAGCCAATTTTTCTCGTATGAGCATTAGCTCCGATATCAATACATACACCCGGTTCGGCATGAACCAGGCACCTCCGCTGCCCAACCTGAACGGGTACACAGTTCAAGAGCGCTATTGGCAGGCCGCCTGGCTCTCCACGCGGATGACGATTGACAATAGGGATGCTGTGCATACGGCAATTTGGAACCTCTTTAGAACCGGCCCGACATCAACTGGGTATCTTGGATGGATTGAAGCAGCAGAGGCGTGGGCAGATGGCGGATATGGGGGGTTTAACTCTGATTATTGGTACGTCGCGACCGATGTTACGACAGAAGATCTGGTCGATGTTAACGGGAGTACGCAGGAGTACATCGTGCACGTCACGCCAGAACCTGCAACGTTGATACTGATGGGTACTGGCTTGGTTGCGGTGATCGGCATGACGGTAGTGATGAGGCAGTCCGTAGGGTAGCCGTGTAGTTCTGATTAGATTGACTTGCCGAGAGCGGGCTGAGATCTTGTGATCTTGGCCCGTTCGTCGTTTCTGTGATTCGTGTTGTGGCCAACAGGATAAACCCAAATCCGGCTTGTGAAATGTCCCATTCTGGTTCCGACATCTTGAAGTCTCTGGCTTGGCCCACTTATTTCGTGGCTTTTCTTCTTGTCACGATCCCGCTGCTTGATTTCTTCGCGAACGTATGGCCGCTTCGGCCCGGAGACGTGCAATGGCGCTACGGGAGCCTGGCACTGTTCACCGGATTCATGCTTACTCCACTGTTCGGCGTTTTGTTTGCCCTCGGTGCGGCAGCACTGCGGGAGCACTTCAGGGTCGTGCGTGTTCTGTCCTTCATCAACGTCTTCATAGCTCTGCTGATACTCATCTTGATCGTGTTTTTTGTACTGGATGTCGTCCAGGTGCGCACCACGGTTCCTGAGGAAGGACGATCAGTGTTCGATACCGGTGCGGCAACGAGTATGGTGAAATACGTCATGATGGCGGTAGCGCTGGCGTGGCTCGGGATAGCCGGTATACGCACCAATCGCTCTAAGAAGATGCGGAGGGGGAAGCGCGGCTCTCCAGGTGATGTGCCGCTGGTTAGGCCGGACGGCGCCACCAGCTAGCCTGCTGCCCAGAGGCTTCCGGGAATGAACCGAGTTCCTTAGTCAAAGAGTATTTCGCATACAACTCGGTGTTCCAAGGCCTCCGTCCCGACGCCGTTCATCTTGCATCTCAATGTCGTGCAAGAACAGGCACAATCCGCCGTGTCATCTTTCGATTCCTGCGGCCCATGATCCCGCTCAGTCAGAGCCAGCCACGTACCGCGCCCCGGCCCGGATCCTCTGGCTGGGGTCGCGGTTGCCTCATTAGGTGCGATATACCAACTGTCACGGGCTCAAGGCAGTGCCGGCGCACCGGGTCCAGATCACGGAGGGCTAGGGTGGTGTCACGGTCCACCGGACCTCGGCGCTGTTCAGTAACTCCACGTAAGTCGAGCCATCTTCAGGTGAGGCATCCAAAAACGCTATTTTCAGCGTGTTGCCATCGGCGCTGTTGTCATTCGCACTGATGTAATAGCCGGGGGGGCCTACCGTCAGGAGCATGAACGTAATGTTAGTGAACTCAAACTCCGCATCCTCATCGTTTCCAGGATGATTAACCGTGAGCTGAGTCGAGTCCGGATCGATGTTCTGGAACGTTACGTCGTTGAGAGCGAGCAATCCGTTGTTCGTGACCAGCGGTACGTTGTCAAACGTGACACCGTCGAGGTCCACACCGGTCACGGTGAGTGTGCTGCCGTTACCGGACACTTCCGGCGCATCGGCGGCGGCTGGCACAATAAGCTGTCCGGTGACAGTGAGCGGAGTTTGTACCGACAGCGTACCGCGGTTGTCGAAGAACGCGTCAATCGTTCGGGCACCACCGCCTGATTCTGAGCCGCTATCGGCAGTGACAATGCCTTCATTGACCAAGAAGCCGGTGTTGACCTTCAATGACGCGTTTCTCGGAGCATCGCCAAATGAATTCGATAGCTCCAACTCGCCGTTGTTCACAAATCCCTGATCCACCGTCAGCGTCGCGTTGAAGCCAGCGGTTCCCTCAACCCGCAGCAGTGCCACCGATCCCGTGGTCACTGTACCGCCCAAAGCGCTCAAGTGCTGCGCCACCAGGTCTCCCTGTAGATCCAAGTCCGTGTTGATGGCACCATCATACAGCAACGCACTTGCTCCTTCAGCTACCGTCACACTACCTGAACCGTTGATCGTGCTGTTGTCGAGTTCTAGCGTGCCCACCACTGAGAGGTCCGGCGTGACATCCATCGTCGCACCGTCCAACTTCAACGTACCCGGCCCCCCAATCGTGCCAGCCGCATGAACAAGAGTCCCGCTGCTCACCGTCCAGGTGCCCCCGCTGGCGATAGTCACCGCGCCTGTGGTGGTGAAGCTGGGACTGGAGCCGCTCTGCTCCACCATCAGAGTATCGGCATCGGTGTCGCTGATTTCAATCGTCCCGCTGTTGCTGTGCGCTGCCGAGGCCGCATCGAGCAGAAGATTATGAAATACCTCCACCGCCCCCTGATTATCTAACGTCGCGGTCAGAGTTCGAAAGCCCCCAGCGGTCCCCTCTAGACTGCGCAGTGTACCCACATTCAACAACGTTCCGCTTGTGACAACCAACGTGGCGCCGCGCGGATTTCCACCGCCAGCTGAATTCGTCAGCTCTATTACGCCGTTGTTCACGAATCCCTGATTCACGGTGA
>JBDGYW010000038.1:0-18985 GCA_039588935.1 Gemmatimonadota bacterium
TCCAACCCAAGTCGGCTGAAGCGGAAACACTCGCCGCTTCGGGTTCCCATTCCAATCTGTCCTCCGCGCTCCCTCCGCTCCATGTCGCGTAGACCAATTCTCTACCGGACAGCGGATTCTCACCGGGCGCCATCACTGTGACATCGTCTGCCATATAACGATTATAGGCCTCGACAAACCCCACCTCGACCGCGGCCGCTGCGCAGTCGTGATCTGTCCGGAGTAATCTTGTCTCTTCTTGCTCCAAATCGATTCGGGTTTGACACGCGGTGAGCACGAGAACGCAACAAACCACAGTGGCAAACGATCCGTGTTTCTTCACTTCACCTCCAACTACCGAGTTCGCAGTTTGTTCAGAGTTTTTGGGTCGATGTACTTGACATGGAATTCGTCGGTTCGAACACCGGTCACGAAACAGGTTCCGATCTCGAGGACCTCCACCTTACTCCGGAGAGTAGCCCCAGAATGATCGCCCCGGCATTGCAAAGCCACGCCCAGAAATCACCGAACCGGCATAGCGTCCCGGTGGCCCGGGTCCGGTACGATCCCGGATACGGTCATTGCCTCTCCTTGCGGTAAAGCTGATTCAGTGCTTTCGTGAGTGCGTCGTTCACATTCATCGCCCCCCTGGCGAAACCCGGAACCGCACCACCCACGGCACTTCGAGTTCATCAGGCTCGACTGCCCAGAACGTATCGCCACGGCTCCAGCGGATTCGCAAATTCGCGGGTAGCTCGAGCTGGCCGCGCGGTCGACCCTCGGAGTCCAGTATCAGCCACCGCCAGGTGGCTGGGTCTGCGTTTGACAGACGCAGCCACACCGACTCGTCTTGTGCCACCCAGGGAGCCACGATGGGCAGCTTGAACTCGGGAAAGTCCATCGCGGCACGAAGGGGCCGGACTCTCGCCTCCCAATCGGCCGGCGCGGGAGCCCCGGGCCTGTAGGCGACCATTCCTCCGGGCTCCCCACGGGCAGCACGCACAGCGATGGTGTCCAGGTCGGCCGAAGTGTAACGGACCGGCTCGTAGTGAAGAGTGCGCCTGTACACCGTGTCGCCAGCCAGCCCAATCCGCGTCACAGCAAATGCCCCATCTTCATCCATCTGCGGAGTAGGCGCTTCCACCAGGAGGTACCCGTCCGGCAATGGTTCCCACCACGGGGTGGTGATTGGGGCTCTCGGCGCCATCAAACGACGGCCTCCAAACTCCACAAACTCAATGCGACCATCTTCGCTCGACGGCGGCCTCCACATTCGCGGAGGTGGCCGCCCCGCCCATCCGATCGTATCGGTTACGGTGCCGTCGTGATCGAAGAGAACGAACGGGAATGGAATGCTGTCCGTTGGCTCCACGCCGGTGGCTGGATCGTCACGGTTGACGCTCACCATGGCCAGGTGGCTCGCGAACTTACCGTCGGAACGCATGGTCCACGGAAGAACGTGCCCGATGCTGTTAGGAAGAGGTACGATAACGCTCTCGACCCGCCTTGCTGAAAGAACGTCACCATCCCGTCCAAAGAGAGTGATTCGGCTCGGACCGCGCGAGATAGCCCATACCGTATCCCCGACGACGCCGAACCTCGGTGGGCCTTCAAATTCGCCCGGGCCGGCACCTCGCCTGCCTATCCGGCGTAACAGAACCCCTTCCGGGTTGAACACCCGGATCTCCGGGACCGACGCCTCCATGACATACACGTTGCCATCACGATCTACGTCGATTCTCGTGACCCGTGAGAACCCAACATCCGGGTCGTCCACGTCTCCGATGCGCATCTCTGCATCGGCCCTGAGATGGGGTATCGCATCTATGTGGCTGTCACTGTCGTCAGTTCCACCTCCGCAGCCAGAAAGAACCACGCACAATGCTGCGGAGGTTATGAGTGACATTCGAACCGGCGGGTTTGTCTCGATGGATTGAGGGGAGCGTTTAACCATCGTCGGCCTCCTACTCCAGTCAGAATGTTTGCGCCGTCGTTCGATTTGGAACAATCTTCCGCGCGTATTCTGTTCTAGCACCTAGATGCACGAACGCATCCAAATGTTTCCTAACTGCACCTCACGTTCGCTCTCCAGATTCCATCGCAGGTTAAACACCGTAGCTACGACTCATGAGGTTCAATGCGAAATCGCACCACGTATGGCTCGCCGTACTCACCAAACTGTATTCCCCACAAATGCATCCTCCTCCTGAACATCGCTATCGTGTGCGACGGGAGCACAACCGTACCCAAGAAGACACCTTCGGGCAGAATGACGTCGAAGGTCGTTGGCTCACGCCAAGCCCGTGCCGGCCAACCGTCCTGTGAGTCGCGCGGTTCCACATCCCAATTGATGGCGGGAACATACCGCTCGATCCAAATGCGACCATCGGCATCAACTGACAATGCGCGAAACACAGGTTTTGTCGTGGAAACACCGCGATACGTCACACCCTGCTGGCGCCGTTCCATTGACCGGAACCGAGCTTCCCACTCGGCATGTTCGCCGCGAGTGAGTCGGATTGCGTCGCCCTGTTCCTTCACAATCCTCCGGACGGAGCCGTCCGAACACACGAGGTTCAACGCGTATGTGCGATTATACCCAACCACCAGATATCCGCGACTGCTGAATGCGGTGAGCGTCTCGTCGGGGAAACTCCGCCTCCGCCCATCGTTGGTGAGGAGACTCAGGGTCGGCCGGGTAGGCTGTCCGAGAGGTACTGGAAAGGAACGGATTGCTTCCCCGGTGGGCGAGACTTCAAACATGAGTGTTGGCCACTCGCGGTACGATTCGGGTGGGTGTGAGGGTTTCCCATTCAGAGCCCGGATCTGCACGTGGTATTTCCCTGAATCGCCCGCAACAAAGAAGATCCTGCCGCCGGGCGCACCGAGAATGTGGTGCGGATGACTCTCGAGGTAAGCTCCTTCTGCGTCGTAGAATGTGGCCCGGGCATTCGAGATATCCCAAACGAGAAGGCGACCGTCGTCGAACACGGGCATGCCACGTACGTCACGGTATTCGCCCGGACCATCGCCACCGCGGCCGATATCTCGCACGTAGTTTCCGAGTGAGTCGTATTGACGTATGATCGGAACTTGACGATCGAAGACAGTGATATTGCCCAAACGATCGACAGTGATGGTCTCGGGCTGCCCAAATACATATTCGTCCGGACCGTCGATCGAGCCTATTCGCAGTTCCTCGATCAACGCAACGGCGCTGCCCCAGCGGGGCGTATTGCCAACATTCACGACAACGGTGTCCTGCCCGCTCGTCGCGGAGCCTATCATCGCCAGTGTCGCGGTCGTCGATATGGCAGCAAATGCGCTTGCGATCACCTACACGCTCTTCCGTGTACGCCGTCTTACGACTCTGCTCTCGAACTGCTAACGCAGGTTGCACAGATTCTTACCGGTTCGCCGTCACTTCTGCTATGACAACTCGTTCAACATCGAGGTCGTCGCGCTCCACGAGCACAACGTCGCCGGACGCAGTGAATCCAATCGGCAGCTGCGAGCCCTGCGGAAGTGTACCGATATACTCGCCCGACGGGTCAAATACATCGATCATGCCAGAGTCCGCCACGAACGCCGATCGCCGTACCCACAAACTGCCGTTCGGTGCCAATGCGACCGCTCCGATAGCGGGAACGAATGACGAAAAGCCTCTCTTTTCTACCACCTGCTGTGGGTCATAAATGCACTCTCCGGCAGACGAGGTGACGCGAGTTGGATTCCTTTGCGCCCATCGCACGGCCAGCTCGGTCGTTGCTGCCTGGGCCGGGATCTCTCTGCGAACGCTTCGAATGAGATTACCGGCCGAGTCAAAGACGTCGACCACGTAACCGGGCTGGCTGTTCACCGCAACAGACATCCAGTTCGCATCCCAAGCGAGTGCGGGGGCAAAAATCACCGGCCCGGCCATACCCGGCATGGGGCCGCAGCCTTCGAGCCTGTACCTCGCCGTTTCCGCGATCGCTGTCGTCGCAAGAGTCGAAGTGTCGGCCGAGCTGGAAAGGAGAAGGTGTTGCCGGTTTCCATCGGGCATGTATTCCAGGCGTTGACTGACCAGACCGGCGTCAATGAAGTGGAAGTCAGAGGAAAACGATCGAGTGCGAGTCTCCTGAATCAAATCACCGGTGGCGCTGAAGTGCACGTAGAGACCACGCCCCGCTTCGAGCACTGCGAAACCGCCGTCTGCTTTACTGCTGACAGCCACCGGCCGCTCGAACTCGCCCGGTCCTTCACCTTGTCTTCCGACTTCGAACAGAAACTCACCCGCGCTAGAAAGCTTCACCGCCCTGAACGCGCTGCGGTCGAGCACGACCATTCCCCCTTGGCCGTCCAACGCGACGAGATGGCGTGCGACCTGGTAGAACGATTCAGGTCCATCGTCTGCTCCGCCCAAAATGCGAGTGGTCTGGTACAGCCACGGGAGGGGGTGGTCAACTCCAGAGTTCAGAACGATCGACACGCCAGCAGAATCGTTCCGTTGCGCACGTGGAACGGGACTGGAGTTTGAAGTGCAAGCAGCGAGCATGACTGAGAGCGTTACAGATGACAAGGTCAGCACTGATCGTCGCATTCACACTTCCTTTCGCTCGTCAAGGTTTCTGCAGAGGCTCTGCCCAACACTTCGCTGTTTGACGAACAGCAAGATCTCGCGACCCAGAATAGCTGATACGAGAGCCATCAGAAGCAGGAGTATGACTTCACGCTCTAGCGTGGCAGTGATGAAAATCGCGAGCACAACGAGCCACCACGGCATCTACGAGTGGCTCATCGTGTAATGCGACGCGCGAAATCGGCCGTGCCGAGTTTCGGCGTTAGCAGAGGTGAGCAACAACTGTATCGACCAGCTCTATCGAGGACTGGCACGGCATTCTCCGTGAAATGGAGGTCAGTTGTCTCAGTCTGTTACACAGAATGTTGTACGGCGTTCCCGAGCATCAACCGGCGCGTCGAGAAGCATGCCTCGTTCTTTCAGATGCGCTGGGAGCCGGCTTGGCATTGCTCCGTAGCTCAGCGGTTCGCTCTGCTCAATGCCTCAACCGAGTCAACAGCGACCCAATAGATGTTCCCCCATCCATTCATGATGCTCTCTTGAACTGACTTCATCTCAGCATATGACTTCGATTCTTGATCGGTCAGTGGTTCGACCCTCACGAAGAAAAGGTACTCGCCGTCCGGAGAGAGCTGAGGCCAACTGTTCCGGGTTCCAGGAACGTTGACCTCCGGTCCAAGGTTGATCGCAGGGCCCCATTCGTCGTCTGGAGTCCGGTAGCTCACGTAGAGGTCCTGGTCGCTGAAGCCACCGGGACGCGTCGAGACGAAAACCACGAACTGTTCGTCTGGATCGATGGTCGGGCTGTGGTTAGGAAACCAGTCTGAATGCGGAAGGTTGACCTCGGGCCCCAATGATTCGAAGGGCTGGAACGATCCGCCCAGAACCCTAGATCTGGCGATCCCCCGCCCCCCTTGCACCGGACCAGAGAAATAGAGATTCCCGGATCTTGCCTCGTGGACCTCGTTTACCATTGTCCCCGGAAAGTGTACAGAAGTCAAAGGAAGAGGTTGGGGCTCACCCCAGCCCACTCCGACCTTCTCCACTACCCAAGCCCCACCGGCCCCATCCTCGGTCTCCAAGTAGAAGTAAAGGCGGTCTCCGTCCGGCGAAATCGAATTGATGTGTGTGTACGAACCGCGATTGAACGCAGCCAATTCCGGAATGGACCATGCTCCGTCCACCTGCCTCATGTGCAACACCACCACCATGCGGGGCGTCCTGCCTTCGTTGATCACTGTGGTCCAGAAGAGTTCCGTACCATCTGGCGAAAACACCGCTCCACTATGTTCGTTGAAGACGCCGGAGACGACGCCCGGGGCAAAAACCTCTGGAACGCCACCAGGAAGAGGCATCCCGACGTAAGGCCCACTCAACAGGTCCTTCCCTGAGTCTTCCCGACCGGCAAGCCCACTCGGATCACATCCTGACGCGGATAGACATTGAAACAGAATGACGATGAGTGGAAGCTCTCTCACGGGGTGCTTATTCTCCGAACAGCGCGCACCGCGGCAGCAATATCAACCACTCTGGTCGCCAGTTGCCCCTCGAACGTCATCTCGCGGCTCGTATCTATGAGGATGCGCTTACATTCGGCTGGTGACAGTTCGGGACGCAAACTCTTCAGCATCGCGACGAAGGCCGCTGCAACTGGTGATGTGGACGAGATCGACAGGTAAGGCCAGTAACCGCTTTCATCACCGCGCTCGAGCCAATCCAGGTACCGCTCGGTGAATATCAACTGATAATCGTAGTGCAGAATGTTCACGTCTGGCTCGCGTTCGTCATCACCGGAGCGCGGGCCGAGCCATGTAGGAAGCAGATTATCCAAATGAGGGTAGTGGATGAATGTCGTGACAATCCCATGCTCGATCGCCCTATCAACCGCCGCATCGAGGCGAGCCCGATTCTCGGCTGAGAAGCGCGCGGCCGAGTAAGTGAGAACGTCCAAATCATGTTCTACCGCCCAGTCGATTGCGCGGACCATCGCATTCACCTTGGCTGCTTCGTCACTCGAATAAGTACCCAAAGCAAAGATTTCGACCTCTGGGGCCACTTCGTGGAGCGTTGATGCCATCCAATACCCATGATGGCTTTCCGAGTGGAAGTAATCCCCCCACTCGTCCTCCTGAAAGTTTTCCCCGCCGGCGTACAAGCCTTCGTGCACATCGAATCCGAAGGAGTGATCCAATATGCCTACCTTGACACCGCCACCCTTCGTGAACTCCCATGCATCCCAGACGTTATGAATCGTGAAATACGTCTGACGCGAATTTGCATCGGGAAACCGCATGAATGCCGGAGCTGCTACACTATCCTGTGCGGAGGCTGGGGCAAAAACAAACAGTGACACAGACGCTGCAATCAGCCACAACCGCGCGACGTTAGCTCTTGGCCTCATCATTCCACCCTCCAGTTGTATTGACTGACCCCTGCCTCCGGGCCGATTCCCTCTTCCACGACTCTGGACTCAGAACGCTCGGGCACATTCAGTTGTTTCAGCCGCTTGCTGACTAACCCGGCCTTGCGCCGTTACGGTCACATGCTTACACTGTCGGCATGCCAAAAGACCAGCTACTCGGAACGTTCGAACAGATGGTTATGCTCGCCATCCTGCACATCGGGAAAGACGCGTACGGACCACTCATCCTCGAGAAACTCAAAGAGGGATCGGGAAGGTCAGTATCGCGCGGTTCTCTCTACGTCACGCTCGATCGCCTGGAACGAAAGGAGATGCTTTGCTCCACGTCCGGTGCGCCCGAGCCCGACCGCGGAGGCCGCCCTAAACGGTTCGTGACCGTCACCGAGAAGGGGATCGCCGCACTCCGCGAGGCCCGCAACTCCCTGACGTCCCTGTGGGCAGGACTCGACACAGTACTCGGCAAATGACACGATCGAGATCGACGCATCCACCCGCTGTCGCGACCGCATTGCTCCGCGCCTGCCTTCCCACTGGTTTTGTGGGAGAAGCGCTGCTGGGCGACCTCCATTCGGAGTATGCCGCTCGCAACGATTCCACCGGACGGTTTGTCGTTTCGCTGTGGTATTGGACCGTAGTCCTCAAGATCGGCTCCAGATACTTGTTCGAACGTCTGACCAACCGTGGCCAATACCGGGGTGCCAACGGTCTACCCAGTCGGCCGTCACCGAAGAAAGAAGGGCGAGCAAGGTTGCCGCTGCTGGAAACCGTCGGCTCCGATATTGGTTACGCGGCGCGCACGCTCAGAAGAGAACCCGGATGGACCGCAGGAGCCGTATGCACTCTCGCCCTGGCCATCGGCGCGACCACGTCGATCTTCAGCGTCGTCAACGCGGTGCTGTTGAGACCGCTCGACTACAGAGAGCCCGACCGGTTGATGACGCTCGAGTTCAAACCCGCAAACGCTGGTGCTGAAGAGTTCTTTCAAGCCGACAACGAGGCCCGGGCACTCCACTTCAGGCGGAGCACCACCTACCCAAGCTTCGAAAAGTGGCGAGAAACAACAGCCGACGTCCTCGAAGATCTGTCGGTCTACGACGATGAGTGGTCACGCACCGTCAACTTCGGAGCCGGTGCGGAGCGCATTCCCGCTGCATGGGTGAGTGCCGGCGCCCTCCGAACCCTGGGCGTGCCCCCCGCAAGCGGCCGATTGTTTCTGGTCGAAGACGACGTCCCCGGCAATGCCAACGTCGTCATCCTCAGCCACGCGCTTTGGCGAAGCCGCATTGGCGACGGAGAGGATACGATCGGTCGGACGATCACCATTGAGGAAAAACCGCACACGATAATAGGCGTCATGCCCGAGGGTTTCGCATTCCCCACTGCAAGGAGCGAGTTGTGGTTGCCCATGGCGGAAGCGTCCCAAAGCACGGGAGGGTGGAACTATGAGGTGTTCGGGAGACTGCGCTCAGGAGTGTCTATAGAACAGGCCACCGCCCTGTTGGAAAGCAGGAGCATCGAGTATACCGGCCGCGACGGCGAAATCAGTGCGTTCGGGGCAACACTCACACCGCTCCATACCCGGTTCGTCGGAAACGTCAGGCCGCTTCTTCTGATCTTCTTCGCGGCGGTCCTTGCCGTACTTCTGATTGCATGCGTCAATGTGATCAACCTCCTGCTCACGCGAGCCACTCGGCGCGGTCACGAGCACATTGTACGCGGAGCACTTGGTGCGGGCCCAAAACGCCTCGTGCAGCAGGTCCTGACTGAAAGCCTCATCGTCTGCTTCCTAGGATCTCTTCTGGGATTGTTTCTGGCCGTGGCACTCACGGACCTTCTCGTTGCGATGAGCCCCGATTCCATCCCCCGCAAGGAACAGATCGGGGTGGATGCGGGTGCTCTCTTGTTCACGCTAACGCTTGCCGTGACCGTGGGCTTGACCGTCGGGTTGGCGCCGGCCCTCAACGCATCGAAGGCAGACCTTGCGACGGGACTCAACTCCGCCACGAGAGGTTTGTCGAGCGGATTGCGTCACGCGCGTTTGCGCGACGTCTTCGTGGTCGCGCAACTCGCCCTTGCACTGACGCTACTCGTGTGTGGCGGGGTGCTTCTCAGAAGCTTCTCCGCACTCCTCGATCTCGAGACCGGAGTAGCTCCCGGTGAGGTGCTCGTCTTCGACACATCGCTGCCGGAGGCTAGGTACCAAAACTTCCAAGATCGAAAGCTCTTCTACGACGACTTGCTCCCTCGACTCACTGCCATAACGGGAGTACGCAGCGCTTCGCTCTCCGTCTATTTTCCGGCAAACGGTTGGTTCCACACCACCAGTTTTGCGGTCGAGGGCTACGCGGCTGCGCCGACCGAAGAACTCGTGGCCGAGGTCAAGCAGGTTACACCGCGGTATTTCGAGACCCTGGGAATTGCCTGTACCGAAGGCAGAGTGTTCGAGAGCAGCGACGGCTCCTCCGGCCCCGAAGTGCTCGTGATCAACGAGTCTATGGCCCGCAAATACTGGCCTGACGGCAGCGCAGTCGGCGGCCGAATGCAGCTGGATGACGAGTGGTTCACTGTCGCGGGCGTGGTAAACGATGTGAGGTATCGAGGCGAGTTGCGCGACCTGCCACAGCTCTATCGTCCATATGCGGCCGGGTCTTTTGCCTGGAGCATGTCCGGATTGATCCGGGTGGAAGGTGATCCGATGGATTACGCAGGCCCGGTCAGGCGAACGATTGCGTCGATGGACCCGGAAGTCGTGGTGGCGGACATAAACCCATTGTCCACCTTCCTTTGGGCCGCGGTGGCGGAGCCCAGGTTTCGGGCTTTGCTGCTGGGGGCCTTCGGATTCGTGGCGCTCCTGCTGTCTGTGATCGGAGTTTACGGCGTCATGGCATATGCCGTGGCGCAACGGACCAGGGAATTCGGGATTCGTATGGCGCTGGGCGCCGACCAGCTGAGAACTCTCCGTGAGGTAGCGTCGCGCGGATTGGGGCTGACAATTATTGGATTGTGCCTCGGGCTCGTTGGTGCGTACGTCTCGGTGGAGGTGTTGCAGAGTTACATGTTCGACCTCGACGCTCGCGACCCGATCACGTTCAGTGCAATGGTGTGCGCCCTGGCTTTGGCCTCGATGCTCGCGTGTTGCGTACCTGCAATTCGAGCAGCCAGAGTTGATCCTCTGGAGGCTCTCAGGGTGGAGTGAGGGTGAATTCTCACCTAAACCCTCCTTCAACACCGTCTCTTCATTGCCGCCCTATCAACGCTGCGCCTAAACTGCAGGCCGAACCTGGTAGCTTCATCCGCTTGTTGAGCACCATTGCACGCGTGTCATCGATCTACCCTCACTATCCGATACCGGTCGAGCCAAACCCAGCCAACGTCATCGAACCTGGTCACATAGGCGGTGGCATTCACACCTGCCGCCGAGCCAAACCCAATGACCGTAGATCCAGCGGGAAGCACTATGAAGCCGACACGCGTCCCGGTTTGGTCGAAAACCTCGTATCTACCGAGCTCCCCGGCGGGCATCAACCTCTTGACCCATGCGTTCCCCAGCGGCGAGATGATTATTGGCCCGCGGAATACTGGTAAGCTGTCCGGCCAAGCGTATTCGTCCACTGTATGTCTCTTCTCTTTGGGGAAGCCCCGAATCACCTTCGTGATCCTCACTCCATTCTCGTAGCGCCACTGCGACCAAGTCACGGTGGTGTTGTGGGTTTCCACGGCCGCCTCTTTGTCGATACGCCGTACAGGAAATGTCTGTATGTCGTTCGGTGGTCCCTGAATCATCCGTCCATCAGGGAGATACCAGTCCACAGAATTACCGTTTATTCTAAATACCGCCACACGGCCGTCGGGCCCTGCCGCATAATTGTCTAATGCCAGCCAGAAGAACCGCTTTCGGTCATGTTGCGGCCCCATGTAGTTGCCGACAGGGGCGCGCCAACCCCATGCAACGGGTGTCTCCACCCATGTAGCTCTGTCGATTCGGTGTATAGGGACCGAGTCCGCCAAAAAACTCGATGGAGTGGGGGAGGCTACTTTATAGAAGTTTCCGTCGGCGTCAACATATCTCGGCTTGAGGCTTCCCCTTCGGTCTGGGCTGTACATCAACATCCAGTCCACGAATTCGCCCTTCGGATCTATCACGATGAGGCGGCCATTTCCGAGATCTACACGCAGTGTTGAGTCGTGTGGCAGCGGGAAGACTTGGTCCGGTGCATCGTATTCCTGCGGTCCCGCTCCCTCACGCCCAAGCGTGTCGGCCGTGCCCGCGTCCATATCGATCCGCAGCACCACCTGGTTGAACGGATCCGCTGCAAGAATCCTTCCATCGCTGAGTTCTCTGATTCCACTCAGGTAACCAAAGGGTTCCTGGAAGGCGGCGTCCAGTTCCAACGTGGCCAACGGGCCGATGCCGGTGCGCTCATCGTTCGGTTCGCTCCCGGCCTGCTGATCATTTTCTGGATCAGCGCAACCAATCGCTGATAGGAGACATAGAGCGGTGAAGAGATGCTCTTGGCGAACCGGAGTTGTTCGCAACTGCAATTGCGGCGCCGAGCGTTCAAAGAGGCATGGCATCTGTATTCTCCCGACAGTGCTGCCCAACTCCCAATCTCCGCTTCACTTTCCACCTCCCCACTTCAACCGCTCCGTATGGCGTCCACCGTCCAGAATTCCTTTCGGTGAAGCTTCACTATCCCGGTTACCGCACTCGATGCAGCCTATACGCATAGACCTCTTTCACGTCGAACTCGTCGATCATGAAGCCAAGCACTCGGTCTAGAGTGATCACCCTGAGAACGAACCCGTCAGGCATCTCGACGTTTCCTAACCAGATACCGTCCGGGCTGAACACCGACCATGCGGAGGCATTTGATACAGGCGCCCGCTCGGTCGGAATGGGGCCGCGATACTCCTCCACCCATAAGTTGCCCAGCTCGTCGAGGAGGATGGCAGAGTAAGGGGGCAGGGTTTCGGCGAAAGTTCCAGAATTGAATTGCTGTCGGATGCGCTCCAGCATTTGCTCGTTCACTTCTGGCGAGCGAGACACACGTTCCAGGTACCACTCACGCAGCTGCTCTCGTAGATGCCCAGTGACCGGCTGGGGTGCGTGGGTGCGCCGGATGATCCGCGTTAGACGTCCTGTCGCGTCGTGCCGCCTCACCTCGAACCTGTCGCCCCGCCCGAAGTAAAGGTCGGTCTCGTCAACAGCCGTGGCAGATATTGCTCCAAACCAAAACTGTTCCTGTTTCGTGCCGGTCCAGTACTTCTGCGAAATCTCGAACGTGCCCAAGGTGTCCCACGAATCCCCATCGGGGCTGAGCCTGAACAGGAGATGCTTGTACCACGCGGGTCCAGGACCTTCCGATATGTCCAACGTACCCATTGGGTATGCGAGAAAGCGGCCGTCCGCGTACGCTGCGTCCGCTCCCGCCGTGTAGCGAAACGTCCCCTCTGGAGCTGTTTCCATTTGTAGCTGAGGCGTGCGAAAAGCCCGGACGAAGTCTCCGCTCGGAGTGAATACGTTGAGTCGGTCACCGCCCATGTCGAACGCGACGATCGAGTCGCCTCGATACGATGATGCCCACCACAACTGGCGGAACTCGCCCGGGCCTCGACCCTCGCGCCCCGCCTGGAATAGGAATCGACCCAACGAGTCATATACTAGGACCGCATCCCAGCCGGCCTGGTTGCCGTCGCCTACAATGATCCGGCCCCGGGAATCGACGTCGATCGACGCCGGGTCTAGAAGCCAATTTTCACCCTTGTCATCAAACGCCCGAAGTACAAACAACGGCTCGGCTTCGACGCGCCATACTTCGGAGTCGGTCCAAGTCGGAACTTGGTTCTCAATGATCTCGACGCCCGCACTATCGCGAACGCTGTATGGTGTACCTGAGACGGAACCGCCGTCATCTTCATTGCCGCCGCAGGCGAATGCAGCAACGAGTACAACGAGTACCGTCACCTCTTTGTCCATATCACGATCACTCCGCACCGCGAATCGCTGTCCAGAAAGTCAGCGGGCGTCTCAGATGCTCTCCGGTAAACTTCGACCGCTTCCACCTCACTCACCAGGATTTCGTCAATGCCGCGCTCGTCCGGCTCGTATTTCACACCATCGAGATAGTAGCTGACCGGGCAGCCCTGCAATTGCTGCCCCTCCCGGGAAGACGTCGGCGTGCGTACTCTGTGCCTGTCTGCTGCGTTGTATGCCTCAGGCTGCAACCTTGGTGCCTGACCAACCATTTGCACGAAGTACTTGTTGCCTCCTGTACTCACGACGCGGACTCCGGGCAAACCACGGAGGATGTCGGTGAATCGGCTCGGGATCCTTTCCTCTATCTCCTCACTCGTCAGCTGCAATCCCCAACCCCGACGCTTTCGCTCGTAAAACCCCTGCAATGGACCTGGGGCAAAAGGCAGGCGTGTTTCCGTCACGACGACTGGCTCGAGCACCACTCGCTCGGACGGCAGGAGTATTGTGAGATCGATGGAAGGACTTCCTTCGGGTACGGCGAATTGTGGCGTCACTGTCGGCGCGTAGCCCATCCGGAGCGCTTCGAACAAATACACACCGGGCTCGGCTTCGAGCACAAACCGACCTTCACGATCGGACACTTCGAACACCAGCCGATTGCCCGAAGAATCGCGAAGAATCACTTCAGCTCCGGCAATGGGCAAACTGGTGGAGTCGTCCAGGACCACGCCGTAGATGGTCTGCGCTTGGGCGGCCTGCGCATAGGCACCCAGCATTGTTGCTACCACGATATGTGAGCTGCGGCAGACCATTGATCCCTCCGCGCACTCAGATTCACTGCCCTCTAGGTCATACCCATCTGCTTCACAGTTGATTCACGTACCTTGGTTCGCCCTGCACAATGGCGCGAAACACTCCCGCCTTCCTGCGTGGATAGGATGCCACTTGGTCGTTGGCAGCGCTAGATCGTTTTCTACTTCCCAGATGCATCCGGCAGCCAAGTGGTTACGCAAGCGCGTCTGCGGCACCTTCACCGCACCCCGGTATGACACCTCGCAGTTCCTGCGAATCGATTAGGGTCCGCTACGCCACTAACCGCCAATCCGGAAGCCGACACCCAAGTGTGACGCTACGAAGGTTCGGGATGGCTCCAGCTGAGACGCGACGCCATCATGACTTCTCAATCTCAAGGATGGATATGATTTCGACATCCATGGGCGTGCGCTGCAACACCACGACACAATCATCCCCGACGGCGAGTATCCGGTCATGGGTGGGAAGCACCACGTCCACGAGCCATACTCCCGAACCGTCAATCACGCTCCATCCATTGGCACCACCGTTTGGTGCCGCGAACTCCCGAACCCAGACGTTGCCCGCCGGATCCGCGTGCATCTCGTCGCCGAAGTAGGGCTTCGTGCGAGGCGGAGCGGGCCACGCATCCCACGCGGTCTCCATGCGCCTGCGTCGCGACGGATCATCGTGTCGTTCGAGCAAGATCCTCTTGTACTCCTCGACATCAGACCGGGTGGTCGGCCGTGGCCCAGTGCGCCAACGCGCCACTACGCGCACGCCGCCACTCCTGGTCCAGTATTGCAATGCGGGGTTTTCGTTGTCACCAACAACCCAACCATCCCCGTATCCGACGACGGTCGTGTTGCGTCCAAAAGCTCGAGTGTTGCGTGCAATGAGCGCCGCCCCGTTTGGCCCTGTTGCAGAGGTTGGGCCGATCACGACTTCGAGGCCGGGAAACGGTGCTAGCCTTGCCACGGTGCCAGTGTTCGGCTCGAACCGATGCACATCGAATGGCAACCGTTCAACGCGCGTAGGCCCCTGGTCGCCAATCTCGAAACCGCCGGAGACTGCGAGGAAGGATCCATCCAGGAATTGATGTATCAAGCGTGGCATTCGTAGCGCTGCGTCGGCCGGCACCGGTTTGGATCGGACAAACTCGCCGGAGGAATCGAACACCGAAAGTCGTCGCGCCCGCAGGTCGAACGTCGCAACCGAGTCACCCGCCATGTTGAAGACATCGGATAGCATTGAGAATTCGCCGGGGCCCCCGCCTGATCCACCGACGGTTCGTATGTGCTCTCCCGTTAGTGAATACCACCGCAGTTCATTGGTTCCGCCATTCGCTACAACTAGGACGTTTGTACCGAGCAGGGCTGCGCCAGCCACTCGGTGCAGCTCGTATTCAGCATCACCAGTAACGACGCCGATTCGGACCCGAGGATCCTGTGCGACCCTCCATGCTTCGCCAAGGGTGGGCTCTACATTCTCGACGATGCGTACGCCGAGACTGTCGCGAATCTGAGGGGCTTGAGCATGCACGGTAGCGGCGAAGAGAGTGGACACGACGGCAATCGATGCCAACATCAGTTGTGCTCCTTGCTCATGGGCGGCAGCCCAACGACCCGCCTCTGCTACCTAGAACTGACTTCTACTGTGTACCCCCGACCGAACCCCGAGTGCCAAAGACTCGGAAGAGCTTAACCACTCTGCGTATTACGGGTTCGACCTGTCGAGCTGGTACTGCCGTACGTACTCAACCCCATCTTCACCAACCCACACTCCGAATACGTAATCGTGTCCGATCTCAGAAGAATTGATAGGCCTCCTCACCGTCGGTTACACCAATCTCGCACTGTCGCACTTGATGAGCGGCTTGTCTCTGATCCACAGCCGACCATGCATAGCATGCACGCTGCAATCCACCATCTGATCTCGGCATTCATAGGTTCAGCGAGTCACGTTCTGTCTAGTCGGAGAACCTGTACGTGCTCTACATCCATATCGTCGCGGCCTACACCAAGGACGTAATCTTCGCCTATTTCGAATACCGTGAAACGTGCCGGCGTTCGGACGGAGCCCAGCCACTCACCCGAGGGACTGAACACCTGCCAGTCGGTGGGATCCTCCAACTCGGTTGCCGCATGAAACTCTGGAGCCCAGACGCAGCTTTCGGTATCCACAAGAAGAGCTGAGTATGCAGGCCTGTATTCTGGATTGGGCAGCCTAGCGACCGCAGCTTTCAACCAGGAAGGAGAGTCAGGCCGCGTCCTGGAGGCTCTTTCGTCGCGCATTTCATCAGGTGTGATTCGAAGGTCGTAGCCCGGTACACGCACAATGCGTTGGAGCTGGCCTGTGCTCGAGTACACGTCGAACTGAAGGGAGTCGGCAGAACCCAGATAGATCCTATGTCCATGCGTAGACATATGGCCGGTTTTCGAGAACAAGGGGCGCATATCACCACGGGAGAACACAAAGGTTTCGAACCCACGGAGAACCGCAATCGAATCGATCACATCCCCAGCAGGCGAGAGCGTGATGATTCGAAACGGCAACTGCACCAGGCCTTCGGTTTCACCAAAGCCATCGAGCGAGTAAATGCTGCCAACGAGCGTACCGTCATCGAGGGGCAACAGCCCGTTGACGCGCGTGGGATTCGTATATGGGGTAATGACGCGGGCATAATCCCACCGAGGATTGAGCACGGTGGCACGTCCGAGCCAGTTGTCGAACACCAAGAGCGAATCGCCGCGAAACGCGTCGATCTTATGCAGGCTCATGAACTCCCCGGGCCCTTCCCCTTCGCCGCCCATGGTGGCGAGGAACTCGCCCGAAGCAGAAAAGAACCTGACCTCCCTGGAGCCGCCATCAGCAACGGCTATAGCCCCGTCCGCGAGTACTGTGGCATCCTGTACTCTGTGGAATTCGTGGGCAGCCTCCGTTCCGGAAACCGCGAGGTCTACTACGGGAGCAGTATCCACCGACCAAAACTCGGGTCCACTCCATTGGGGGGCAATCGACTCTACGATCGTGACACCTAGGCTGTCGCGCTCAACGGTATTAGGTGATAAGTGTTCGCCATCGCATGCGATGAACGCCCCCATGAAGCCCAAAACACCTAACAAGCCAAGCTTCATTTGCGGGTTAGCCTGCACATGCTAGCTACCCACATCGAGCCTCTCCTTCATTCCAGCCCGGTGGCGTGGGTGTTCCGACCGCCATGCCGCAGATCCTCGGAAAGTCTTTATGTGTCGCTACGGCGCTCCACCCCCTGTTGTAGGCAAAGATGATGTCCAAGCTGATATCCTCGTGAGCTTCCCAAGACAGCGTGTGGCGACTCTGGCTATATGTGCCGTGGTCGGCGAAATACATCTCCTGTGCCATGACGACCATTCTCAACGACGTACGGAGGTCGTTCATTATCCGCTCATCATCATCACCAGAGATACGCTGTTGGGTATCAACGATAGACACACCGATCATCCAGTCTGGTCGTGCCGCCGTGCTGTCCGTGACAACCAACCCGTACAACCGAATGAAATTCACGTCGTCCTCACCAATCCAGCGACCGAGTATCAACTCATTCCCTATGTGATGGAGTTCGAAGCGAATCGGCGTATGCACCGCGGCAATCGGGGTACCGGTTGAATCGACAACGATCCAGTCCCATTCTTCTGCCCCTTCCGCTAGCGGTTCTCGAATCCATGCATTTCCTTCTGCGTCAACCTGTACGTACCGATATGCGGGACCTACCACGGGAACAGTCAAACGGTCGAGAATCCTCCGGACCGTTTCCCGCCTAGCCGGACGAAGTGCGCCTTCCACCCAAAACCGGCGATGCAGCCACACATCCATCGGGAAGTCTGAATCGTCGCTAATCGCCTCCGCTCGTGTGATACGTCCGAAATTCCCGTGGGCGTCGAGAACCGATACTCGATTGCCTGCTTTGTCCAGGGCGAGAATCGAGTCCGTGCCGTGCATGTAGATCCGCGACAACGATTCAAACTCCCCTGGCCCGCCACCGCGACGGCCCGACTTCGCCAGAAAACGACCGGACATGTCAAAGAACAGCAATTCGCTCGATCCCGAATTGGCTACCACAATGCGTTCGTCTGGCAACCGGATTGAACTGATCGCCTCGTGCAATTCCAAGACCGATGCGCCTTCGACAACTCCGATCTCCAGCATCGGCTCAGGAGTGAGATTCAGTATTGGTATCGTCACTGACGCGCCGTCTGCAGATTCATGACTTGCGCACGAAGCTAATCCGAACAGACACACCAATGTGACGAAAAGGTTCTTGAGTGCTTCACGGAATCGCATGACGAACCCCTCCTCCAAATAGTCAGGGTGTGCGGCCCAACGACCTTGCGAATGAGCTACAGGCGAGTACTTGCCACCGGAGAGATTCTCGCGGTCATTTGTGATTTTCTGATGCGCTCATATCAACTGCTCCCGCCGCGCCTGTCAGCTTCATTCGCGTGTTCGACAGCGAACGACGTGCTACCATCTCAGCCGGACCACGTGGTCCACTCCCAGGCTATCACGTCGGACACCGAGTGCGAAGTCGTCACCCAGAAAGCTGGTGGTCATGGATACCGAACCAAGCCAGGTAATGTCCATCGCAATAGGATTTTCCTTTCACCCCCACCAAGTATGCTATCCCGCAATGCCCCGGTCCGGGGTCCGGTTGACGCTCGTGACCTCCCATATGCCGACTCGATCGCCCAGAAAGGCCGACTCGATCGCCCAGAAAGGGCGGATCTCGGTTCACAATTAGAGCGGGCAGCGGGACACGGAGCGGTGATCGGCACACCCGGGCAACCCAACGACCCCCGAACGGCGAACGTCCGGAGAGGTGAGAGTCGATTCAGACCGAAGTGGTGCTGGTGGCCGACTTCCACGTCTTGGGCTCGGTGATGAAGGAGACGATCCGCATCTCCTCGCCACATCGAGGGCACGCCAGCGGGTCTACTTCGAAGATACGCCTGAGCAGTTGCGCCCAGCGTCGTTTGGCCTCCCGCAGCGCCTCGGGCTCAGGCTCCACCGTGACGAGCGGTTGTTGTTCGTCTCCCTCGTCGGCCTTACGGCGCATGCCCCTGACCCGAGACGCGTAGTGACCATAGTAGCGTTGGAGCACCTGGCCCTTATTGGGGATGTGACTGGTGAGTTTAGCCAGGAATTCGAGGGCATCGGTAGTCTCACTGCCCGCGGTGGGGCCTGAGGGTTTGTCTGAGTGGTAGGTGACTGCACT
>JBDGYW010000039.1:0-18304 GCA_039588935.1 Gemmatimonadota bacterium
GGATTAGAGGCGGATAGGCGTCCTCGCCAACCTGGAGGATCGACAGGAGCACCATTTGCTCGAAGGTTCCCAGCATTCCCATGCGAGGCATGTAAACAATGTAAGCATGATGACGTTTGCAGGCAAGGGACTCGATCGAGCCGCCGGCCACGGTCAGAGCACGCCCGCAGCGAATAGACCCGCACCGGCTCTCATCAGCTATCCTCACTACAACCTTCCAACCACGTTCCGGCATCTAACACAGGTAGTCCGAGGGTATGAGCAGCGATCGCCGTTGCACTTTGAGGCTGAGCGTTTCCCCTTTCCCGACTACCAACTCAAGGGACGCATAGATGCAGAGATTCTTTGTCGACGCGCGGTACACGCTACGCACACTCAGCAAACAACCGGGCCTCGCGCTCGTTGCCATCCTCACGCTTGCGCTGGGCATCGGTGCAAATACAGCGGTGTTCAGTGTGTTGAACAGCGTGATACTTGCGCCTTTGCCGTATGACGAGCCCGAAGATCTCGTGCGGCTCTACACCGCTCTCAGACAGAACCCCTTGCATTCGGCCGGATATTCGACGGGCCCGGATCTGGTTGAGATTCGAGATCAGGTGGACGCGTTCGCATCTGTCGGGATGATGTATACGTATCGGGAAATCGGCTTGGACCTAACGACCGACGGTCCGCCAGAACGGATTCGCGCCCTCAGGGTGAGTGCCGAGTACTTCCAGACGTACCGCGCGACACCTCAACTGGGGCGCGTTTTCACGCGTGAGGAAGAACGCAATGACGTGCAGCGAGTGGTGCTTAGCTTTGGACTATGGGACGCGTATGCCGGCCGGGATCCGGAAATTGTCGGCAAGACCGTCCAGCTGAGTGGTGCCGCGTACGAAGTGATTGGCGTTATGCGCGCCACCTTCGCAGACGTGGTAGCGGGCGACGTGGACGCCTGGATCCCTCAACACCTCGAGTTGGGAACCGGTGGCAACAGCCGGGGCAATCATTACCTGAGCGCGGTTGCACGCTTGTCGGCGGGCACATCGGTTGCCGAGGCACAGGCGCAGGTGAACGCAGTGATGAGTCGCCTCGAATCGGAGTATCCCAACCAGAACCAAGACCGGATCTTGCGGGTCGTAACGCTGCACACCGATGTCGTTGGAGAATCGACTGCGGCTGTGTACTTGTTGATGGGTGCCGCGGGGCTAGTGCTTCTCATTGCGTGCCTGAACGTCGGCAACCTGTTCCTGGCCCGCAGTGTCGCCCGAACCAAGGAGACAGCGATTCGCACCGCGCTCGGCGCCGCGCGGGCGCGCGTGATGGGTAGTCAAATCAGCGAGAGTCTCATCGTGGCTGTTACCGGGGGCTTGGTGGGATCGATCGTTGCCTATTGGGGAGTGCAACTCCTACTGGCCGTGAGCCCTGAGTCCCTCGCGCGCGCCGAGGAAGTCGGATTCGACGGCAACCTGCTTGGGTTCGCCCTCGTCATCACGGTCCTGACCGGTCTCGTGTTCGGTGCCGCCCCGGCGTTCCGCTCCGCGAGCGTCGACCCGAGCGAAGCGATGCACGAAGGATCGCGCGGCAACACCGGCGGGAAGGCGGCGAATCAAGCACGCGGCGTGCTCGTGGCGACACAGGTATCGCTCGCACTCGTGCTGTTGGTTGGTGCCGGTATTCTATTCAAGAGTTTCGTGGCGCTGCAACGTGTCGACCTCGGATTCGACCCGTCGAACGTGGCCACATTCGAGGTTCATCTGCCGGCAGCGAGGTATGAGGATCCGGAGATGCGCGTGGCATTTCATCATCAGTTCCACGACCGGCTAGAAGTGCTTCCGGGCGTACGCCACGTTTCCGCGACATCGTGGCTTCCGGCAAACGGTCACTACCACGAGTGGGGATTCGGATACTTGGACGATGCCGGAGACCGGCAGTGGCTCGGCGCCATGGTTCGGGTGGTCGAGGGCGATTACTTCGACGCGATGGATATCCCGCTCCTGAGCGGTCGAGGGTTCAGGCGGCTCGATCGGAGGAACACCGAACAGGTCGGCATCATAAGCGAATCGCTGGCGCGGGCCGCGTTCGGTGAACGTGACCCCATCGGCCAGATATTCAGAACCGGCGGACGGAACTTCACCATCATCGGCTCGGTGGGCGACGTGGCCTACGAAGCTAATGGTACCAACATCGAAAAGATCTACCTGAGTCACGGTCAGTTTGCCGACGACCGCAACTGGGGTCTCACCTACGCGGTTAAGACGGCAACGGCAGCATCACTCTTCGGGCCGGCTAGAAGTGAGTTGGCCGCTATCGACCCGGCGCTCGTCCTCCATCACCCGCGCTCAATGGACTCAGTACTCGGTCGGCACCGGGCGCGGGATCAGTTCACCTTGCTGCTAATGGTGGTCTTCGCCGGGGTCGCGCTTTGCCTTGCTGCCGTCGGTGTCTACGGTGTGCTGTCTTACACCGTCTCACAACGAACGCACGAGATCGGGGTGCGTTTGGCACTTGGAGCGCGTCCCGCACAGGTCCGCGGCATCGTGATGGCACGCGGCGCTATCGTAGCGGGCGTCGGGATACTCTTCGGGCTGGCAGGCGCGTTTGCCCTCAGCAGGCTTTTGGAGTCACTCGTCTTCGGCGTGAGCACGAAAGATCCAACGGTCTTCGTTGGTGTGGCAGTCGTGCTGGCGGTGGTCGTGCTGGCGGCGGGCTACGTACCTGCACGTCGGGCAACAAGGGTTGATCCATTGGAGGCGTTGCGGAGCGAGTGACAGAGGGCGGTAGGACGGCACGGCGATCAGGTGGTACCCCGCGCCGATCCTCATCGGCCCGCGCCGCTTAGGGCGCAACCGGTGAACTCCTCGCCGGCCACCACCACGGACGCCCGGTAGCCGTAAAACGCTCCGGACATCGTGTCGCGGCACGGATCCTCGGATATGGACACTTCCAGAGAACCCAATCCTTCGCCCTCAGCCACGTACCTGAATCCAGCCTCGCTCGATTCTAATCGACCGTCGCTCCAGATCTGGCCCGGCGCGCCCATTCTACTCAGCTCCGCCGTGGCGTCAGCAAGACTCAGTGTCCAGAAGGGCTCGTTGCCCGACAGTCGAAATTGAAAGCGGCTAAGGTCCAGGTCGCAGCCGAACCCTTCCCCGGCAGCGTAAAGCACTTGATCGACTACGAAGGAGCCGGGATAGTCCGCACCGAAGCCATCCGATGGCGCGTCGCCCGCACTTCCCCGCACCACCACGAAGACCTCCTCGTAAGGCTCCATTCCTGGCACTAACTCGCGGTGTACACCCCAAAGCAGGCCTGTGCCATCAATCGCCCAGAGGCCCTCGTCCTCACCGCATGGTCGGATGGTGCGAACCTCGTGACCGAAAACGGCGTGGCCTTTGAGCAAGACCTGGTCCGGCACCGGATTGCTGGACCGTGTTTCCTCTGCACCCGGTCCGCTGCCACAGGCAACGGCACCGAACGCCACAAGCGGCACCAAGACAGGACACCATGTTCTCAGGGCATTCATGATATTCAGCACCTCAGGAATGCGGATTGAACGAGCCCAGATGCTTGGACTCACATGGAAGATATCACTCAACTCGCCTGCAACAGCGTCCTTCCCCCTCACTCCTCCCTCAGCGTCTCCATCGGATCGAGCTGCGCGGCGTGCCACGCCGGAAGCCCGCCCGCGGCCAGGGCCACAAACGTCAGGATTCCAACTGAAACGGCAAGCGTCGTCGGGTCCGTGGCCGTCACACCAAAGAGAAACGACGCCAGGATCCGCGTGCTGGCTAGTGCGACCGCAACTCCGATTCCGACTCCGACGAGCACCAAACGGCCAACCTCCCCAAGCACCATCCCGACCACTCGGGTACGAGCAGCACCAAGTGCCAATCGGACACCGATTTCTTTGCGGCGACTCGCCACGCGATATGACAGCGTACCATACAGGCCGATCATCGCGAGCAACAATGCGACGGCTCCGAAGAAACCAGAAAGCAAAGCCATTACCCGCGGCCTCGTGAGGGATGCCCCCACCACATCCTCTAGGGTTGAGAACCGGGTCGAGATTCTCGGATGCACGTCCGCGATCAAGGTGCCCACGGCGGAGATGAGGCCAGTAGGTTCGCCCGCGGTCCGAATCTGAAGCCGCAGGACACCCCAGGGATCTCGCTCCTGAGCGAGTGGGAAATACGCGATAGGACGGGTTTCCTCATCGACAGCGTCGTACTTGGTATCCGCTACCACGCCGATCACTTCGTACGTCTGAACGTCCTCACCGGGATGCGAAACGCGGAAATGCCGGCCCACCGGCCGTGAGTTTCCGAAGAACCTCTGTGCCATCGTCTCGTTGATCATGGCTACCTGCACCGACCCGAACGCGTCGCGCGAATCGAAGTCGCGCCCGGCCAGGAGCAGCGTTTCCAATGTGGCGAAAAAACCGTCACTCGTGCTGTTGAACCAGACCAATGGTTCACCCCGACCCGCAGGATCAAACCCATCGACTTCGACATGGTTGTTCCACGACGAACTGCCGATAGGGTTGATTCTCGCGGCGCTGGCGGATCTGACACCTGGCAGCGTACGTACGCGTGCGAGCAACTCCTTGTCCACCACGCGCGATTCCTCTGTCGAATAGCCCGCGTTCCCCTTGTCCACAGAGACGAGGAGCACTCCGCGTCTGTTGAAACCGGTATCGACCGTTTGCAGCCTCGCGAGCGTCCCTATCAACAGACCCGCCACTACGAGCAGAGACAGAGATAGGGTGAGCTGCCCGATCACCAACACCTTGCCCAACGCAAATCGCCCACGCCTGTCATCGATCTCTCGACCGGCCGTACGCAACGCCGCCTGCGGCGCGACTCCGGTCGCTCGCCAGGCCGGGGCCAGGCCGAACACAAGGCCTGTGACGGTGGCGACGGCCACAGTGAAGCCCAACACCCGCAAGTCTATGCTGAGATCCAGCCACATGCTGCTGCTGTCCGACAGCATCCCAACCAGGAATGCGCTCGCCCATCGCGCAAACAATATCGCGACAACAACACTCACAAACGAAAGCAATAGGCTCTCTGTCACCAGCAACCGGATCAGGCGCCCTCTTCCCGATCCGATTGCCCTGCGAATGGAAACCTCGTGCCGACGCCTGGTTGCTCTGGCAAGCAGGAGGTTCGCCACGTTGCCGCATGCAATGAGTAGCACCATTGCGACCACACCCATCAACACCAACAAGGCGGGGGCGTAGGTGCCACGCCAATAGGACACACCGTTGGGTGCCGCCCGGACTCCAAAAGTGTATGCTCGATAGCTTTCCTGACCCTCGGAATCCCAAAGGGGCGGGACCGTAGCGCCGAAAACGCTCTGCGATACCACTGCCAACCGGGTGCCAGACTCCTCGGCGGTTAGGCCGCCCCCAGCACGACCCAGCACCTCCAAGTACCATGAGCTGCGGGCGTCCAGCCTATCGCTGCCGGGATTGACAATAGGAAACGAGCAAATGGGTACGTAGACGTCCGTCACCCGCCCGACGACTACACCTGTGAACGAACGATCGGCAACCCCAACGATCTCAAACGGCTTGCCGTTGAGTGACATTGTTACGCCAACAGCGTCGGCCGCGCCGCCAAATTCCCGCTGCCAGAAACCGTAGCTCACGACCGCAACGGCAGGACAGCCTCGATAGTCATCGGCGTTCACCAGCGTGCGGCCAAGCACCGGAGGCACACCAAGCGTACGGAAAAAGTCGCCGCTCACCCAATACCCGCGTACGTTCCTCGCCTGACCTCCGTCGGCCAAGTTGAAGGACTGATCACCAAACGCAAATACGCCCGACAGCACATCCTGTTGATCGCGCAACTCCTCCCAGAGTGGGTTGGTGAAGACTGTTCGGTCTTCCCCAAATGTCACTTGCACCAACTCTTGGGGACGCTCCACTGGAAGCGTGCGCAGGACCAGGGCGTCATAGAGGCTGAAAATTGCCGTGTTGGCGCCTATGCCGAGGCCGAGCGACAGGATGGCCACGATGGCGAAACTCGGACTCCGGAGCAGGGAGCGCGCCGCATACCTAAGGTCGGCCAACAGCGACTCGCACCACAGAGGCACACCACCGCCGCTCTGGATATCCTGCGGCATCTTCGGTTTGCCGAACCTGCGCCGTGCTTCGCGCATGGCCTCGCGTTGACTCATGCCCTCGGCCATCAGATCGTCAGCGCGTTCGGCGAGGTGAAACGACACCTCCCTTTCGTACTCGGCGGGGAGTCGGCCGCGCCGAAAGATATTGAACGCTCTCCTAATCCACGCCATTTGACCTCTTCCTCTCCGGATCACCGCGACCTAGACGTTCCTGAGCACGCGGTCCACGCCCCTGGTAAGCCGTTCCCAGCTCGCGCGCTCTTGTTGAAGCTGTTTCTTACCTTTGGCCGTCAGTGAGTAGAACCGCGCCTGGCGATTCTTTTCCGTCGTGCCCCACTCGCTCTTGAGCCATCCGTCCTGTTCCATACGATGGAGAGCGGGGTACAGCGACCCTTCTTCCACGCGGAGCAGCTCGGCAGACACCTCTTGGATGTGAGATGTGAGAGCATACCCATGCAGCTTGGGCCGTGCCTCGAGTGTCCGTAGTACGAGGAGCGCTAGAGTGCCCTGGAGGATGTCGTTCTTGTGCTTAGTCTGTCTCGCCACCTTTACCTACCTAGCTATGCATACCTAGCTATGTTAACTGTGTATAGGCGCGGTGTCAACGCGGGATTGTGATGCCTTGACACCACACGGCCACTGGTCTAGTTGTTGTTCCCCAATGCTTACCGACACTGCGCTTGATTTCCCACGCCTGCTCCACACGAGGAGATCCACCATGGCAAGCTGCTTCAGAATCCTCCTGATACTTCCGGTCGTTCTGACTGTTGCTTCATGTGGAGGCGGGAACGACGGCATGGTGCAGGGTGGAAATGAACGTCTCGCCACGCTGGAGCTGGACGCTAGCTTCCCAGAAGCTTTCAGTTATCTGAGTCACATTAGAGAACTCTCCGACGGTAGTATTCTCGCGGCCGACCCGACTGGCCAGGTTCTATTGCGTCTCGATTTCGCAAACGGCACAGCCGACACTATTGGTCGCCAAGGAGCAGGCCCCCAGGAATATGAAGGGCCTGACCGAGTTCTTCCCCTGCCAGGGGATTCGACGTTGCTCGTCGATCTGGGTAACGGACGCTTCATCGTGATAGACTTGGAAGGCACCTTCGTAGACTGGACACCGATGACCACCACAGGCGATGGAGGGGAAGCGCGCACCCTCCATCCGCGTTTCGTGGATGCTGCGGGGAACGTCTATTCAACCGCCGCCCATTTCCTTCCAAGTCCGCCCGACACGACACTCATACATAGGATTGACAGGGCGAGCGGCGAAGAGACTCCCGTAGCCTCGAGCTGGCACACCGAGTATGTCCGCCGCCCACGCGATGCCAAGCGCCCTGCGTTTGTTCTCTATGACGACTGGGCGGTGGGTTCCGACGGCCGCGTGGCTGTGGTACGAGCCCACGGTTATTCGGTGGACTGGTTCTTCCCCGACGGACGCATTGTGAAAGGTCCGCCGAATGAGGCCGAGACATTCCCCGTGGGAGTACCCGAGATGGAGGCGGAGTTTGAGTCTGTGTCAACCACCGCCGTTTTCACCAGAACGCTTGTAGGCGAGGGCGGGACGCAGAGTAGCCAAATGAGTCGAGGCGTGCCCGCTGGGTTCTTTGGCGGGATTGACAGCTTCGAATGGCCCGAGACACTGCCCGTGTTTCGGATAGAGCGGACTCTCGTGTCTCCTCGGTATGAGGCGTGGGTGGAACGATTGATGCCTGCAGGCGCACCAGGGAGAGTGGAAGTCTTCGACGATCAGGGGATCCGCTTGGGATTCGTTGAACTCCCTCAACGATCTAGGATAGTTGGCTTCGGTGATGATGCCGGAGCGGAGTCGCTGGTATACGTGGCCCGGACCGATGACATGGGGCTCATCTGGCTGGAGCGGTACCGGATAGTGCGAGCGGACGAGCGGCGGTAGGAACCTCCTACCGCCGTACCGCCCTTCTCTCTACCGCCCTCCAGGCCTCCGATACCTAATCGGCGCCGGCGGCTCTGCCATGAGCGTGACCGCCCCGGTCTCCAGGAGGCGCAGAGCTTCCTGCACCGCAGCCTCCAGCTGGGGATCGCGTCCCTCAATCACCGGTCGAGGATCGTTTCTGACCTCGATGTCCGGGGCCACACCCTCTGCCTCAACCGCCCATTCGCCATTGACGTCGAAGAAGCCGCCCCGCGGCGCCACGAAGCGCCCGCCGTCGATGAGTGGCGGGGTATCCCAGGTCCCTACGAGACCACCCCAGGTCTTCATGCCGACCAACGGCCCGACTCTCCTGAACCGGAACAGGTACGGAAGCAGATCGCCACCCGAGCCCGCCCGTTCGTTGATCACCATCACCTTGGGGCCCCAGATGCCCGCCATCGGCTGGGTGAATGGTTTGCGATCGTTCGCTCGGGAGTTGAAATAGCCGGTGAGCTCACGGCCCATCACTTCCACAAAGTAGTCCGCGGCTGATCCACCACCGTTGTTGCGCTCGTCGATGACGGCACCCTTTTTGTCCTGCTGCGCGAAGTACATACGGTTGAAATACGTGTACCCACCGCGGCCCGTATTCGGCAGCCAGACGTATGCCAGCTGGCCGTCGCTCATGTCGTATACCTTCTGACGGTTCTGCTCCACCCAGGCCCACGTTCTCAACTGGTTCTCGCTCGAGACCGGCTCAACCACGATTTCGCGGGCGCCGTCCACAGAGGGACGATCGTTCACCGACACGGTGATCGTGCGGCCGGCAGTCCCCTCGAGCAGCATGAACGGGTTCGTAGGCGCCCTCAGCTCAGTGCGGTTGATGGCGACCACGTAATCACCTTCGGAAACGTTCATACCCGGCACTGCAAACGGTCCGTGCAGGCCGGGATTCCAATCCTCGCCTGTGTAGATGCGTGTGATCCGGTAGTAGCCATCTGACTCCTCGAGGTCCACGCCGAGCAACCCGGTGCGCGGGTTGGTCAGCTCGGGGTAGTCACCGCCGCGCACGTAGGAGTGCCCTACCGCGATCTCTCCAGAAAGCATATCTAGCAGGTGGTTGAAGTCTGAGCGGTGATTCACGCCCGGAAGCCAGTCGCTGTACCAATCCCACACATCGTCCCACGGCGCGCCGTGCTGGTTATCGACATAAAGGAAGTCGCGCATGAACCGCCAACCGTCACGCAGCATCTGCGCCCACTCGGCGCGCGGCTCAACTCGAATGCGGATCCCGCTCAGCGACAGGCGACCATCGTTACCTCGGGGCGCCGAGCCACTCGTGTTCACGATCGTCCAGTTGCTGCCCGACCGGTACATCATCTTCTTGCGATCGTGCGAGACGGCGGCGGCGAGCACACCCTCCAAGAAGTCCTCAGGCTCTCGATCTTCGATGGAATAGCGGTGCAACTTCGCCCCACGCTCGTTCGGAATAACCTCGGCCACGAACACATGCCCTTCAGGACCCTCCGTCAAACCCTGGTAGTTCCTGAGGGGCAGATCCGGCGCGTCAACTATCCGGCCCGCGATCCCCTCGAAGTCGATGACCACTTCGGGAGTCTCGGTCGAGCTACCACGAGGCGAGCCACGGTCTTCGTCCTCACCTGCATCCTCTCCCGCTTCTCCCTCTCCTCCCACCTCTCCCTCTTCTTCATCACTCTTTGGTAAGAATGGAGACTCCTCCCCTTCCCTCAACAACGCCACATACAGCGCCCTCGTTACCGGCCTGTCGTAGGACGTCATGTCCAACCATCCGGTGTTGAGCCCGTAGTCGGTGGACGCGAGGAAGTACAGATACTTGCCGCTGGCATCCCACACGGGGCTGATGGCGTCTGCCATGCCGTCGGTCAGCTGGCGCGTTTCGCCGGTTTCGGTATCGTGCACGAAGATTGCGCGCAACTGATTGTCGAGCCGACGCGAATACGCCACCCACCGGGAATCAGGCGACCACACCGGGTTCATGGTTCGCTGCGGATGGGCATAACGATCCGTGTCCACATTGGTAAGGTCGCTCGATGCAAGGTCGAGAATCAGCACTCTGTAGTCGGTATCGGTGAATGCCAGCCTAGTGCCGTCCGGTGACCAGGTGGGCACGAAGTAGAACGTTGGGTCGGGGATGTCGATCCGGCGCGCGTTGTTTCCGTCCTGGTCCGCCAAGATCAATCCGTATTCACCACCATCGTCGTTGAACCAGGCAATCTGCTCGCCGTCAGGAGACCATATAGCGTGCCTATCGGCCACGCCCGGACTGCGCGTGATGTTGCGCCAACTACCCTCTTCCGCGGGTATCGTGAACAAGTCACCTCGGTATTCGAAAAGACCCCTCTTGCCGGTCGCCGAGAGGCGCGCGTCGCGCAGGCCGGTCGCGGGTACTTCCTCCCACCGAGTCCGCGCCCAGTTCAGGTCGCGCGCCACGTTGATCTCGAGTTGGCGTGTGCTGCCGGTGGTTGGGTTCAGCTCGTGCAGGTAACCGCCCTGCTCGTATATGACGACACCGTAGCCGGCACCGATACTTTTGACGTCGAAATCCGAGTGGAAGCTGTGCTGTGTTTCTTCACCTGTCTGCGGATTCCACGACCACACGTTCGCGGCCCAGTCGCGTTCGGACAGGTAGTAGACCACGCCATCCATCCACACCGGTGCCATCTGGCGCTCGCCTTCCCACGGGGGGGTGCGTCGCTCCCAGTTGCTGGTCGACACCACGCTCACCGGCTGTGCCTGACCGCCGCGGTAGTTGCGCCACTCGGGGTCCCAGTATCCGATCTCCTGATACGCCAACCAACCACCGTCTGCACTCATCTCGCCGTGATATGCCTGGGGAGCATCAAGTGCGACGGGCAGTCCTCCGTCAACACCGACGGTGAAGAACTTCGCAACACGCGTAGGTTGGCCATCACGACCAGACTGGAACAGGACCCTTCCGTCAGCGGTCCAGCCCTGAACTACGTCGGATCCCGGATGCCAGGTGAGACGCCGAGGCTCGCCACCGTTTGCCGGGATCAGGAATACGTCCGTATTGCCGCCGTACTGACCTGAAAACGCAATCCATCTGCCGTCAGGCGAGAATGCCGGCCTGTTTTCGGCGCCCTCCGAACTGGTTAGGCGCAGGGCATCACCGCCGTCTCGGCCAACCAACCAGAGGTCATTGGCGTGAACGAAGACGATGTGATTGGAACCAACATCGGGATCGCGCAACATGCGGGTGCCTTGGGCATCCGCTGCCTGAGCGATGCCGAGGAGGAGTCCAAGTGATAGACAGATCGTTTCAACTCTGACTGGAAGACGCATGGTGATTCTCCGTGGAGCTGGAATGGAGTGCGGGCCGTACAAACGAAGGCTGAAATCTAGTGCATGGAGGGTGCAAGGTTGGAATCCCTCCGGTTCGGCCCGCGTGGGCCTTGCTTGTGATGAATCAACACGAATTGGAACTTCTCAAACCCGCCCTCCGTAATATCAATTGATATAAAACGAGACAGGCGCATGTCATCTAGACGAAATCAGACCCTGAAGCCTCGCTGGTTCTATATCCTGCTGGCGCTGTCGGACAAGGATCTGCACGGATCCGACATCGTGCGCGAGGTTCTGGAGCAATCGGAAGGAGAGCTTAGGCTTTGGCCCGCCATGCTCTACGGATCCCTGGAGCAGATGGTCGATAGAGGGTTGATAGAGGAACTGAATGATTCCGGGGAGCGCCCGGAGGGCGCCAGCGCCAAGCGACGTTATTTCCGGATCACCAATTCGGGTCGAAAGCTGCTCGCCTCGGAAGCTGACCGCATGGCTGTCATGGCCAGGCTGGCGCGCGCGAAGAACATATTGCCCGAAGAGCGGCCCACATGAGCATCTGCCGGGCACTGCGCCTCTACAACCGACTGCTCCTGGTACTGCCCGCAGACTTTCGGCGGCGCAACGGTGCCGAACTGGAACTGGTGTTTGGCGAAGCACTCTGCGATGCGAGACAAGCGCGCACTCCCACGTTCCGCCATTGGTTTGCCGCAATCTTGGACCTGATTCAGCTAGCAGTAACCCATCGCTGGTACCACTTCTCAGAGCGCAGACGGCGGCGTTCGCTGCCAAGCGGCGCTCTGAATGGACCATCCCCGCAGAAGGAGTCTGAAATGTTTCGTGCACTGATTCACGACATCTGGACCACGCTTCGGTCGTTCCGAAAGGCGCCCGCATTCGTAGCGGTTGCCGTTCTGACCATTGGATTGGGGATAGGTGCAACGACCCTCGTGTTCAGTGTTGTGCACGGTGTGCTGCTGCAACCGCTGCCGTACCATGACGCCGACCGCATCGTCAACGTGTGGAACCACCTCGTTGAAGAGCGCCAGTACCTCCCCGTGGTACACCCGGCGGACTTTCGCGACTATCAGGCGATGAGCGAGACATTCGAAGATCTCGCGGCTGCTTCGGGAAGCGGGCAGGTCGGCTTGACCGGAGTGTTGACCGGAGACGGACCGCCGGTTCGCATAGATCTCTCCCCCGTTACCCACAACTTCTTTTCGCTGCTGGGGATCGATCCGTTGCTCGGCCGTCACTTCGCGGAAGAGGAGGAAGAATTCCAGGGTCCGGCGGTCGCAATCCTGAGTCATGAGCTGTGGACCGCACGTTTCGGGCGTGACGAAAACATCATCGGCAATTCCATCCAGATCGACGGACGAGCTTTCGAGGTGGTAGGTGTGATGCCACGCGGTTTCAGGCTGTTGCTGCCGGAGGAGGCGTTCCTGCTCAAGCACTCGGATATCTGGGTGCCACTTCAGACCAACTACGCACGTTTGCCGCCGCGCAACTGGACTCTCTTCACGGTTTTCGGACGTCTAAAGGACGATGTCACGCTTGCCGAGGCGCAAGCCGAAATGGACCGCATCGCCGAGGAGCTGCGTGCCACCCACCCGGCACACGCTACATCAGGCATGGAGATTCATCTGGTACCACTACGCCAGGACATCGTGAAGAAGGCTCGTCCCACCCTGCTGATTCTCTTTGGTGCCGTCGGGTTCGTGCTGTTGATCGCCTGTGCAAACGTCGCACACTTGCTGTTGCTGCGGGGGACAGCACGCCAGAGAGAGCTTGCCGTCCGATCGGCGCTTGGCGCATCTCGTAGGGCAATTGTTCGCCAGGTCTTCGTCGAGAGTGTGGTTCTCGCATTCCTCGGGGCTGCACTTGGGCTGTTGATCACTTCGGCAGGGCTGCAGCTGCTGACAGTGCTGCAACCCCCGAATCTGCCTCGCCTCACTGAGCTAGGTGTGAGCGGCCCGATTTTGGGATTCGCCGTCGTCGTCGCAGCGTTCACATCGGTCGTGTTTGGGCTCGCCCCTGCATACTACGCGTCGCGCGCGAACGTCACCGATCTACTGAAAGAAGGAGGTCGGTCGGGAGGTACCGTCGGCGCGATGCGCGTGCGGAACGCTCTCGTCATTGGAGAAGTGGCGTTCTCGTTGGTGCTTCTGGTGGGAACTGGGCTCATGCTTCGCAGTTTCTTGGCCCTAGAGGACGTCGATCCCGGATTCGATGCAGATCGGGCGCTGACCTTCGGGATCTCGCTGCCAAGAGGGGAGTATCAGCAACGCGCAGAGGCCCAGGCCTTCTACGACGAACTTTTTACACGTTTGGCCGCTCTGCCCAGCGTAGAAGCCGTCGGGGCAGCAAACAAGCTTCCACTCACCGGCACGATTGGGCTCTGGCCGTATGCCTACGATGACGAGACGGCACGAGACTACACGCTGAGCGCTGACATGAAAACCGTGTCAGCAGGTCACTTCACCGCGATGGGCACGCGGCTGCTGGCAGGTCGGTTCTTTGACAGCCAGGACGTACCTGGGAGTCCACTGGTAGTAATCGTGGATGAGATGCTGGCCACACGGGCCTGGCCCGACGAAGACCCGATCGGACAAGAACTGCTGATAGGACCGAACCAAACGCCGTTCACCGTGGCCGGAGTGACCGAGCATATCCGCGCGTACGACCTGAAAGCGGACGTCCGTGAACAGCTGTACGTCTGTTTCGGCCAGGTTGGAGGCCGCAACCTGGATCTGATCGTGCGTGTCGGCGGCGATCCGATGGACCTCGCGGCAGCGGTTCGAAACGAGGTCTGGGCCATCGATGACGATCTGCCCGTGAACGACTTGCGGCCGCTCAGTGCCTACGTGACAGATGACATGGCTGAGACGCGATTCACGCTGATGCTGATGACCGCGTTTGGCGGGCTGGCGTTGTTGTTGGCCACCGTTGGAGTGTACGGTGTAATCTCGTACGGAGTCAATCAGCGCTCCTACGAATTCGGCATCCGACTCGCCCTCGGCGCCAACCCGCACGGACTCGTTCGGTCCATCATGCTGGGTGGCGTGCGACTCATCATCGTGAGTGTGGTTGTTGGGACAATCGCCGCTTTGCTGCTTGCGCGCTCTATAGAGGGAATGTTGTTCGAGGTGCGCGCGGCCGACCCACTGACGTATGCGGCAGTTGCGACCGTCTTGGCGAGTGTGGCACTATTAGCGTGTTATGTGCCGGCGCGGCGCACGGCCGGAGCCGACCCAGTGGCCACACTCAGAACGGGTTGAAAGAGGAGCACCATGTTCATGAAGTCCTACTGCAAGGTCGCACCCACTGTCGTTCTCGCGCTCACTATCTTATTTGTTGGCACATCGACGGGCGCTCGAGCCCAACAGGTTATCCGCCCAAACCTGGCGGGAATCGCCACAGGTGAGGGGTGGACCCTGGCGAACCGTGGTGCCATCACCGAAACAGAAGACGCCCAGACTGTCGTCATGTTCGACGGGCGGCCCGGTTCCGGCGCCGCGTGGCTCGACGATCTCGAGTTCGAGAACGGCACCATCGAGGTCAGAATCAGGGGTAAGAACAACCCCGGCCTCAGCTTCGTGGGCGTGGCGTTCAGGGGTGTCGACGACGACACCTATGACGCGGTCTATTTCCGGCCTTTCAACTTCGTGGCAGACAACGATCTGTCGCGGAGCCATATGGTGCAGTACGTCTCCCATCCGGACAACACCTGGAGCAGGCTGCGAGAGGAGCATACCGACGTATACGAGAACGCCCTGATCGATCCGCCGAACCCCGACGAGTTTTTCAGGGCCCGCATCGTGATCTCGAAGCCAGAGGTCCGCGTCTACGTGGAAGACGACACCGAGCCCTCGCTGGTTGTGAACGAACTCACCGACCGGACCGGTGGTCGCGTCGGCCTTTGGATGGGGAACAACTCCGACGGGAGCTTCGCAGAGTTGGTGATTCGTCCGGAGGTGATGCGGTAGGGAACGTAAATTTGTCAACCACGGGCGCGGAAGAACCGCTCGAGATCCTGTTGGCGGAACTGTTCAAGGTGATCTGAAGTACCATACTCCGAAGACTCGCAGTGGAGCCCGTCCGCCGAGGGGCTCGAAGCCTACCGGACTTTGTGAAGGCGAAAAAGTGCATAGATGCCTCCAAGCAGAGCTGACTAAGGCGCCAGCATCGGAGGTGGTTGCCGACAGCTGTCACTCCTCGCTCAGAATCCTCCTGGTTTTGTGTTGCTTCCTCGTGGTTGGTTGCGGTGGCGATTCCAACTCACAAGCAACGCAAGACCAAGTGTCAGGGGAGTCGCTTGGTGCAATCCCCGACGGCCTCGATTCCGGGATGGTGGCACGGCTCACCGAGCGGCTCGAGAGCGAGAACTTCATATTTCACTATCAACCGGGGGACACCGTCTGGGTGGACAGGCAGGAAGCACTACATCGGTGGGCGGTTGACTACCTCGGCATAAGTCTCGCAAAGAAGATCGACTACTACAAATTCGATGGCTTCAGAGACATGACAGCAGCACATGGGATGAGGGCCGCCGGGCGGGCGTTCCCTCGGCAGTACGCTCTCGCTACCGCATACCACTGGCAGTCTCACGAGGCTATGCACATATACACTTATTGGCTTTGCCAGAACTCGACAATCCGCCTGTACGACGAAGGCATGGCAGTCGCACACGAGATCGACCCCCTCAATGACAATTGGGTGGCGCACTGGAACCGCGCGGACGTGGACGAGCACATCTATCCCTACGTCTATGCAGAGAAAGTCCGAGAGCACAGAGCCGCAGGGCGGTTGTACCCCATCGAGTGGATCCTCGAAAGCCGCTCGTTCGACGCAGCCCGTGAGAAGGTGATGGGTACCGGTTATGGCAGGGTGCTATACGACCAGGCGGGCATCTTCGTCTCTTACCTAATCGACACCTACGGCATCGACAAGATGAAGCAGGCCATCTGTTCCGTCACACAAGGGGACACGCGGGACACCATACTCCGACGTTTTGAAGAGGTTTTCGGGGTCAGTGTTCAGGACGCTGAACGAAGGTGGTGGGCGCACCTCGACTCGTGGTGGTGAGGAGGGCTGAGGCGTGGCGGGTGGTGGTGGCTAGTACTCGTCAGGTGGAAGCGCGTTCATTCGGTCCTCCAACTTCCCGAACCAGTACTTCAACTTCTCGCCGATGATGGGAAACGGGAAGAAGTAGAACACCAATACCGGATAGACAGCGAAGCGTATCAGGCCCACCGACTCCAGCAGCAGGAACACGAACACGAGGATCTGCATCCGGACGATGTTCTTGAACGGCAACAGCAGCCGGTGCGGGTTATCAGATGGCCGCGTGACTGCCTGGAGTTCGTGCCAGCGGGAATAGAAGGTGGTTGCGATGACCCCCCAATACCACGTAATCGCGGTGAACGGATAGAGCAACAGACTCCAGCCTTCCGACTCCGTGATTGGAAACACGATGTTCAGGACCATTCCCTGCCAGTAGTGGAACAGCCCGAAGATGAACGTGAAGAACGCGATTATGCCGAGGACCCGGCCCGGTAGTGATCCGTCACCAGCATCCGCCTCTTCCGGGTTGGCCACGATGAGCACCACGCCGTAGGCGTAACCGAAGGTGACACTTGACGCCCACACTCCCCACATCAGGTCTCCCGCCTCCCAGCGCATCAACCACGCAACCACGACAGTGGCCGCGAACGCCAGGAGTGCGCGGCTACGTGGCGTCTGCAAGCGCGTGGGCAAGATGGTCATCGTAAGGTTACAGCTACGCAGATTGGGGCGGTTGTCAATAGCGTGTCATTGTGAGTGCAGTCACCGAACAATGATTCTCCAGTCCCTATCTTCCTATCCATGATTGGAGTCAGACGCATCCGAAGGGCGCGAGGGCACCACGCGATCGTCGAGCGTGTGATTGCGACTGCTCTGCTCGCGGCCATCGTTTCCTGTGCTGACAATGGCCTAGGACCTGATTCCGACGCCGATCCAGAGCTGGTGCTGTTCGTCGAACTGATGAACGACCACCGGGAGACTGTGGGTTGCCCCAGTTTGGGCTGGAACGATGATGTGGCCTCAGTTGCGCAAGCGCACAATGAGGACATGGTGGAGCGGGATTTTTTCGACCACACCAACCCTGACGGGGAATCTCCGTTCGATCGCCTACAGAATGCGGGAATACCCTACTCCGGAGCCGCCGAAAACATCGCTTGGGGGTACCCAACCGCCGCTGCCGTGCTCGAGGGATGGCTCAACAGCTCCGGGCACAAGACCAATATCGAGAACTGTTCACTCACGGAGCACGGTGTGGGCCTCTATCAGTCGCGCTGGACCCATCTGTTCATCCGGCCATAACGGTCAAGGGTAGCCACCCTCCACTAGCGCCCACCTTTTTCTCACTACATCTTAGCAGGCCATGACGGATACCTTCGAGCGCCTAAAGACCGCCCTGGCAGACCGCTATGCCATTGAACGCGCGGTGGGTCATGGAGGCATGGCGACGGTGTACCTGGCGGAGGACCTGAAGCACCGCCGCAAAGTGGCGGTCAAGGCGCTCGACCCGCAAATTGCCGCAGCCCTCGGATCCGACCGCTTCCTGCGTGAGATTGAGATCGCCGCGGGCTTACAGCACCCCCATGTGTTGCCGCTCTACGATTCAGGCGAGGCCGATGGCCTGCTCTACTATGTCATGCCGTTCGTGGAAGGCGAGCCGCTGAGCGCCCGACTTGCTCGTGAGGGTGCGCTGCCGGTCGATGAAGCTCTTCAGATACTCCGCGACGTTGTAGATGCTCTGGCCTATGCACATGAGAGAGGTGTGGTCCATCGCGACATCAAACCCGACAACGTGATGTTCTCCGGAAACCACGCCGTCGTCTTGGACTTCGGTGTGGCCAAGGCCGTGACGGATGCCGCCGACTCCACGACACTCACCTCCACTGGACTGGCCCTGGGAACTCCAGC
>JBDGYW010000040.1:0-18197 GCA_039588935.1 Gemmatimonadota bacterium
ACGCGGTGGTCGGCTGGTGTGATACTTGGATCGCGTCCTTGAACCTGGGCAATTCGCTGGAGTCGTTCTTGGTGTCGGTCGGGCTGCTCACATTGTCGAGAAGGAATCAAAATGAGAATCAATCGCTGTTCACTCATCTGTTCGGCCTGTCTTTTGGTGCTTGTACCTGCTGTATCTCTCACCGCTCAAGATCTCGAACGCACGGCGATTGTCCGCGCGATCGACTCGATCGTGAACGAGCCAATAGAAGCGGGGCAAATCGCGGGAGCGTCAGTAGCAGTCGTTCAAGGTGTGGATACGATCTTGCTCAAGGCCTATGGGTTTGCAGATCTCGAATACCATATCCCGACGCCAGATCGGGCCATCTACGAGATCGGGTCCGTCACGAAGCAGTTCACGGCGGTGGCGATTCTTCAGCGTCCGGCGGTTGATGGATCATACATCGGGCATCAAGGGCTATACCGAAATGCCCGGTTTCGGCGGTATCGCTACGAGGTCATTTCCGAGGGACTCACTGGTTGCCATGTTCAGCGCCGCCCCACTCGATTTTTCCCCCGGCGAAGCGCTGGTCTACAACAACTCTGCCTACTTTCTGCTCGGTTTGATAGTCGAGGCGGTGAGCGGTGAGGCGTACGAGGATTACATCGCCGAACACGTCTTTGGTCCGGCTGCAATGCCGGACTCTCGGTACTGTAGCAGTAATGCCATCTTGGAGCGAAGAGCCCACGGCTACGATGCTAGTCCGGATGGCTTGGTCCGGAAGGGATACATCGACCACACCTGGCCGTACTCTGCTGGGTCGTTGTGCTCGACCGCTTGGGATCTCGTTTCATGGAACCGGGCATTGCACGGTGCCGGGGCTGGTGGGAGCCTTCTGGATAGAGAGAGCTATCTAGAGTTGGTGACGCCGGGCACCCTGCGCGATGGCACGCCCATACGATATGCGAAGGGGCTCAGCGTTTTCGAGAGCGGCGGTCGCCGGGTGATCGCACACGGCGGAGGCATCCCGGGTTTCTTGTCTCAGGTTACCTACTATCCCGATGAGGACCTTTCTGTGATCGTGCTGGTGAACACAGCCGGCCCGCCGGGACCGGGTGCCATCGCGAACGAGATTGCGAACCTCCTGCTCGGGGAGCCGGCGGAGCTGTCGGTGAGAACGTTCTCAGGGAACACGGAAGTGCTGAAGGGTACCTATCGTGGACCAGGGCGGGGACGAGAGTTTGTCCTTACCATTGATAGTGACTCGAGCGGCCTGACGGCTGCGGTGGACGACGGCGAGCCCAACTCGCTCCTGTTCGTCGACGGATTGACCTTCGAAAGAGGTAACGCCCGCTACACGTTTTTTGTGGAGGCAGGCGTTGTGGACCGACTGTTGGTAGACCAGATCGGCGGACTGTACGTGCTACGACCCGACGCTCGGTGACGCTTTGGGGGCCTGACTTCGCTCCGATCTGTCTATGGCCATCCCGACAACGTAGGATTGGTCACCGAGTTTTATGCGGCGTCCAGTCCAGAAGTGTGGGATCTTAGTCCCGTCCTTGGTGAGAAGGTTGTTCTCCATGGTGCTGTACCCTTTGTTGAACACCTTCTTCTGGGATCTCTTGCACCTTTCGCGATCCTCTCCCTCGGCGAAGAAGTCGAGGGCCTTCATGTCGTCGAGTTCTTCCTCTTTGAATCCTGTGACGAGGCTCCAATTGGCGTTTCGCCGAGCAAACCGGCCGCTCTTTTGCTCGAAGACGTAGAAGAGCCCGGGCATGCTCTGGATGGTGGAGTCGGTGTATGCCACCTCTTGCCTTAGCCGTTCTTCCGCCCTCTTGCGCTCAGTCACATCCTGAATCGTGCCGGTCATGCGGACAGGTTTACCATCTTCATCGAAGTCGAGCGTGCCGAGCCCGTGCACCCAGCGTTTTTCTCCATCGTCCTTGCGGACGATTGTGTACTCCTTGTCGAAGTCCCTTCCTTTTCTGAGCACTTTGGTCTTGAAGTAGTTGTCCATCTCGAGCCGGTACTCTGGGTGGAGCAGGCTTACCCATCCGGCGTAATCGTGGGTGAACGACTCGTCTATTCCAAAGATCTTGTCCAAGATCGGCGAGCTGGTCCACTGATCTGCGACAATATCGAGGTCGTAGGAACCCAGCTGAGCGACTTCCTGGCTCTGGCGTAAAATCTGTTCACTTTCGCGGAGTCTTAGCTCTGCCTTCTTCCGTTCCGTGATGTCGGTGAACATGGCCACCATGTTCAGAGGCGACGTTTGAAAGGCGTGGACCTCGAATGCGCCGACAATCTTGTCATCTTCGTAGTTGATGTGCTCTGTGTGCCAAGGTTCCCCGTCACGCGCCGCCTTGATGTACCGCTCGGGGAGTTCCGTGTCGGCAAGAGGAGGGAACGCATCCTGTATTTCCTTACCAACAAAGATCGAGTTGTCGACACCGAGCAGCCTGTCGGCGGCCGGATTTGCACCTGTGAACACCAGACGTCCGTCTGCCTCGAGTCTGTAGATGTGCGCACCCATCGGTGACGATTCGATGACGTTCCATGACCAATCGTCGTGTACGTCACCGCCCTGTTGATCTTGTTCGGTGATGTGCGACTCTAGCTCAGCTATGCGCAGACGTGCTTTCTTCAATTCTTCTATCAGCCTGGCCTTCGTCTTGGATTGATCTTTCACGAGACAACTCCGTTCAGCTGTGTCTCAATGATGCTATCGTGATGTGTGTGGGCGGGGCTTCCAGGGTCCCGTCGTCGCATCCGCCGGTTCTTACCCATTATACGCTTACCATCCACCGAGGGGTCCCATTCGGGTTGGGCGACTTGGTGATCCAGCTACTGACGTCTACGATTTAGCACAAACCGAAACCAACTGCAACCCCGCAGTATTGCAATTTGCCCCGGGTTGTCTGACACTACATCCTTCATCGGAACGCAGAGGCTGCGTGCCGGGCCGAAAGCCGGTGCACCGCCAGATCAAGTGAGGAAATCATGTCCAAGATATTGACCGTCATGCTCGCTGTACTACTGGCCGCTCTCCCTGTTGCGGCTCAGGGGATTCCCGAGCCAGAGGACCATTTTGGCTTCACCCTTGGCGATGACAGAAAACTCGCCGATTGGGAGCAGCTCACGGGCTGGTACGAACTCCTCGCGGAGAGGAGTGACCGCGTGCTTCTCGACACACTCGGTGAGACCACCTGGGGTGTGCCGTTCTTGATGGTGACTGTCACGAGTGCAGAGAATCACGCGCGGCTGGACGAACTCCGCGACATCCAGCTCAAGCTGGCCGATCCCAGGCTCATCTCGGGACCCGCGGAGCTAAGTAGCCTACTGGATCAGGGCAAGACAGTGGCAATGGTAACCGCAGGTATTCATGCCACAGAGGTAGGCGGCCCACAGATGACGGCCAGGATGTTGCATCGTTTGGCTACTTCGAACGACGAAAAGGTCCGAGAGATCCTCAACAACGTGATCCTGCTCAACATCCCGAGCCTGAATCCGGATGGCTTGGACATGATTGTGCATTGGTATCAAAGGTGGGTGGGAACCGAGTACGAATCGGCGCCACTCCCGACCCTCTACCACCCTTACGTCGGTCACGACAACAACCGTGACTGGTATGCGTTCACCCAGATCGAGACCGAACTGACGATTACCGAAGCACAGAATGCGTGGCACCCGCAGATAGTGCACGACATTCATCAGATGGGAGGCACCGGCGCCAGAATCTTCTTCCCGCCGTTCATCGACCCCTGGGAGCCCAACATCGATCCCTTGCTGACAGCCGGTGTAAATCAGCTCGGTTCGTATATGGCCGCGGAGGTACTGTCGAAGGGCATGTCGGGTGTGGTAACGAATGCCATTTACGATGCGTTCACGCCGGCACGTGCGTACCAACACTACCATGGTGGTGTCCGCATACTGAGTGAGACCGCATCGATTGGGATCGCGTCGCCGGTCACAATCGCGAGGGAAGATATGGGCGAGCGACGCGGACTCGACCCGAAGGTGAGTACGTGGAACTTCCCGATTGTGTGGCCCGGTGGGGATTGGCGGCTTTTGGACATCGTGGACTACATGGAAGCCGGCGTGATGGCGTTGCTCACCAACGCGGCAAAGAACCGTCGGTACTGGCTGGAGAACTTCCACCAGATCAACAAGAAGGCTGTCGACAAGTGGCCCGAATGGCCCTCAGCCTGGGTCCTGCCAGCAAACCAAAGCAACCAAACCGGTTTGGACGCGGTACTGCGCATTCTCACCCTCGGTGATGTCGAGGTCCACGTTGCCCAGGCTGATTTCACTGCCGGCGGGAGTCAATTCGAGGCCGGATCATACGTGATTCCAATGAACCAGCCGTACGCCTCGTTTGCACATACGATGTTGTCCCGGCAGCAATACCCGGATTTGCGTCTCTACCCCGGTGGCCCCCCCAAGGCGCCCTACGATGTCACGGCACATACACTGCCCCTGCTCATGGATGTCGAAGCGGCCTCGGTCGAAGTGTTTCCTCAGGTTGAGCTGTCCAATCCTCTACCGGCGCACGGGGTAACCTATGAGGCCCCACCCGCGCTGACAGGACGTGGTGCTCCGCGTATCGCTCTTTACAAATCTTGGCGCGATCCAATGCCGGAGGGATGGACGAGGTGGGTACTCGACCAACATGCGATCCCGTACGACACGTTGCATGACGGTGATATCCAGGCCGGGGCACTCTCCGAGTACGATGTACTCCTGCTCGAGGATCAAAATGCTGAACAGATTTTCAATGGACTCGATGCCGGTGTTCTGCCGCCCCCGTACGTAGGTGGCCTAGGTGCCGATGGCCAGAATGCTGTCAGGCAGTTTGTCGAAGGGGGCGGTCGAATGGTGGCTATTGCGGCAGCAACCGATTTCGCCATCGAGACGTTTGATCTGAGCGTGTCCAATGCGGTGGCCGGGTTGTCCGATTCGGAGTTCTACATCCCCGGCTCGATTCTCCGTGTTGATCTGACGAGCGGGAACGAAATCACTGACGGAGTACCGCAGGAAAACGTAGCGTGGTACTGGCGGAGTAGCCGTGCTTTCGATGTAGAGGATCCGGCGATCAATGTGGTGGCACGATACGGTGCCGGAAATCCGCTGCTCTCAGGATGGGTGCTGGGACACGAGCATGTGGCAGGAAAACCTGCACTTCTCGAGGCCAGAGTCGGACAGGGGTCAGCCGTCCTCTTCGGGTTCCCGCCCAACTACCGAGGCCAGACCATCGCCACGTGGCCGCTGCTGTTCAACGCATTGTCGTATAGAAAGTGATATCGTGACTGGTTCGTTTGCCAACGCACCCCCGGTTCGGTTTCTTCTTGCCGCAGCCGGGTTTGCGCTGATAGCCGTCTGCTGTCCAGTGCTTTTGCTGTGTCAAACGCGTCCGACGGAGCTGGATACTCTGCGCGTGCAAGTTGCCTCCAGAATCGATGCCAAACTCCCCGCCTCCACGCGCAGTATCCAACTGTTGTCCGCCGAGGAGATCTCATCGTTGCCGGTACGCACGATTTCGGAGATGCTCGAATGGGCAACCGGAGTCGATGTGCTGAGCCGGTCGCCGGCGCAGAGCGATCTGTCAATCAGGGGTGCGGGTTTCGAACAGGTCGTCGTTCTGGTGAATGGAATCCGGATGAGCGATCCGCAGACTGGGCACTTCGATCTCGACCTGGTAGTGCCGTTGGAGACGGTGGAGCGCGTCGAGGTGCTGCGGGGTGCCGCGTCTGCTCTGTACGGATCAGATGCAATGGGCGGAGTCGTCAATGTGGTGACTCGTAGCGGCAACCAGCCACTTGCGGGCGGTGTCCAGGGCGGTTCTTGGGGCACGGTCCGTGTCTCTGCGCGTGGCGGGATCGGTGGCGATGGAACCGACGGACTGTCGGTGAATGCCGGTGGGGAGGCCACCCGGTCGGACGGACATCGAGAGGGGACTGACTACGAGACGACGCTGTTGCATCTATCCCTATCCCACCCTGTTCGCTGGGGCCACCTGGCGGGAGAGGTCGGAGCGTCACGCCGAGATTTCGGTGCGCAGGATTTCTACGCTCCTTACCCGTCCTTCGAGAAGACGCGGCACTACACGGCATCCATCGGGTGGAAGTCGGGTGGCACCAGTCCGATTTCTTGGGAAACGCGTTTATCGGCACGGCGGCATGACGATGACTTCGTGCTGGTTCGTGACGACCCGTCGCTGTATCAGAACCGGCATACTTCGTCGCAGGGTGGAGGTACGCTGCTGGGTAGGTATGAAAGTGGACGGGGGTTCGACGCGGCGATTGGGGGCGAGCTGTTCTGGGATGGCCTCAGCAGCTCCAACCTCGGTGAGCGATCTGAGAGTCGCGGAGCGCTCTTTGGAGAGGCCTTGCTCGGCAGACCGGGCTCTGCCGAGCTGTCATTGGGAGCGCGGGCAGACTGGCACCAGGGGTTCGGTGTTTTCTTCTCCCCCTCTCTGTCCGGTTCGGTGAACGCTCTTCCCGGCCTGCGGGTACGCGCTGCGTTGGGGAGGTCGTTCCGAGGTCCCACTTGGACTGAGCGCTATTACCGAGATCCCGTGAACATCGGGCAGCCGGATCTACTCCCGGAACGCGCTTGGTCCGTTGAGTTGGGTGCAGATCTTTTTCAGGCCTCTGGATTCCGCATTTCCGCGACCACGTTCGTTAGGCGCGCAACGTCACTCATCGATTGGGCGAGGCCGCTCAGCGCGCCGGACACCGATCCATGGGAGACGCGCAACGTGGAAGAAGCCACGTTCAGGGGGGTCGAGGCCGACGTGGAGTTCGCTGGCCCCCTTGGGCTGCAATGGACTCTGGGTGGGTCAGCCCTCTCAGCGGACGCAGACGAGGCGGTCGGATTTCGTTCAAAATACGCGTTGCGCCCTATGAGGGAGCAGCTCACACTGGGCGTAGCGCACTCCTTCGGGTCTTTCGCCTCCGGACGAATTCGCCTCCGCCACGGACGCAGAGAGGGGGAGGAATCGTACCGGCGGCTGGATCTGCGGGTCAACTTTTGGGTTGGCGCCGGATGGTTGTTTCTCGACGTCTTGAACCTCACCAACTTTGAATACCCAGATATTACTGGCGCACGCGCGCCGGGGAGAGCTTTATTTCTGGGGTTTTCACTGGCGGATCGGTAACCACTGCGGAATGACAAACCCTCCTCCAGCTAGATCACCGGAGGAGGGCGGCTCTTCCTTGACTTCTCTCAGTTCCCGCGGGCCAGGATGTTCGGGACGTTGCCGATAACGGTCTTCTTTCCACCATTCGAGATCGGTTTTTCACCGAGGAACGTGTCGAACATGGCCCAACAGAGAGCTGGAGACTCGATGTCTGCTGCGGGCTCTCCCTTGACGACCGAACTCAGTGTTCCGTCAGGGGTGCATGAGAATATCAGCTCAGCTTCTTTCGTCATTTCCTCGACGCTGAAATATCCACGAAACGTGTCCAACGCCGACTCACCGCCCGGCATGTTCATTTCGGCCGCCGCCTGTTGCACTCGTGGGCGCAGGGAGCCGTCGAAGGCGTCGGCCATGGTTTCTCCGTCGACGTCGCGTGTCATCACCATCCGGAGAGTCACGCCGAAGTCGAGATCCAGAATGCGGTCGTAGAAGTCCTGGTTCCGCTCGAGGTCCCGCGCGGTCTGGTCGGCAAACTCACTGAGCGTCGTGCGCGCCGGAGCCTCGTCTACGTAAAGACCGAAGGCATAGACCTTCACCTTGAGAAAGGTCTTCGTCCGTATGCCCACACCTGCCAGGACGTGTGTAGCGCCGCCGCCGGCTGCGGTCATCTCCGTTGGGAACGGCACTTTGCTGGATGGCTCGATTTGAACCCCTGCATCCTGGGCGACTGCAGCGGGTGCGATTGCGATAGTCGCAAGAAGTGCCACGAACGATCGATGCATGATGGTCTCCAAGTATGATGATTGATCAGGACAAGAATGCAGGCAAAACCGCCTTGTCGCAACACGTAATACACCACGAGCCCTTCCCATGTCCTGTTTTCCGCATATCCTAAGCATCCAAACAAGGAGACAGACGCGATGACGGAATTGAGGAAGGAACTGACGCTCTACGGCCTCACCATGGTCGCGATCGGTTCCTGTGTGGGATCGGGCATATTCCTGACTCCAGCGCAGATAGCGTCGCAACTCCCAACGCCCATGCTGATTCTGGCCGTCTGGGCGCTCGGTGGTGTCATTGCACTTGCCGGTGCACTCACGTTTGCCGAACTCGGGTCGATGTTCCCGCAACCCGGCGGAGTGTACGTGTACCTGAAGGAGGGCTACGGCGATCTCTTCGGATTCCTGTACGGCTGGGCCTACCTGCTGGTGATCACGTCGGGCGCGAATGCGGCGCTCACAATCGCATTTGCGACATACCTCGCCGTCCTGTTTCCGATGAGCCAGCAGGGCATCACGATCGTCGCGCTGTTGGCACTCGCGCTGGTGACGGTGGTCAATATCCTGCGAGTGAAAGCCGCCGAGGTCTTCTCCAACGTGTTCACCGGGCTCAAGCTGCTCGGCATCGTCGGGCTCATTTTCATTGGATTCTTGTTCGGCAGTGCATCCACGATGAGCGTCTCGGCTCCGGAACTCCTGCCTGCCGGCAGCCTCGCGGGAGCGTTCGGACTGGCGCTCATAGGTGTGTTGTGGTCATACGGGGGTTGGCAGCATGCGAGCTTCCTGGCCGGAGAGACGGTGGATGCGCGCCGCACGATCCCGCGCGCGATGATCATCGGTGCGATCGTGGTGGCGACCGTGTACCTCCTCATCAATGTCGCCTACATGTTTCTGCTGCCAGTGTCGGAGATCGCCGCCTCGGACAGTGTGGCCGCCGACGCGGTGAGCACCGTGATACCGTTCGGAGGAGCGCTGATCGCGATCGTCATTGCCATCAGCGTCCTGGGGACTGCGGGGATCTACACCCTCTCCGCACCGCGCATCTACTACGCCATGGCCGACGACGGGATCTTCTTCAAGAAACTCGCGGAGGTGCATCCCCGGTTCCACACTCCCATGAACGCCATCCTGATCCAGTCGATCTGGGCGGCGTTGCTGCTCTTGTTCTGGGGCACGTTCGTTGACGTGATCACCTACGTCGTGTTCATGGACTGGATATTCTTCGGAATGGCCGGCGCCTGCGTGTTCATCTTCCGTCGCACGCGGAAGGACATCGAACGCTCCTACCGCACGCTCGGTTATCCGATCACACCGTTGATCTTCGTTGGAACATCAGTGTTTTTCGTGATCAACACTCTGGTGGAACGACCACTGCATGCTGGGGCCGGGTTGATCTTCACTCTGATCGGTGTGGGTGTGTATTTCTTGTTCAAGCTACGACAGCCAAATACGTGATTCTCACCCTCACAGAGATTCAACCGTTGGCCCGATCGCCGGGTTCGGCTTGGGAAATGGCGTCAACTGCGTCGGCTACCTCGCGCCCTTCTTGAACACCATCACCGGCATAGTCTTGGCCATGATCTGGAGATCATGGCCCGCTGACTGTCTGCGGGACACGTACTCGAGGTCAAACGCAAGCTTCGTTCTTACGTCCTCGACTGACGTATCGTAGTGGTGGTTGATTTGCGCCCATCCCGTGATCCCTGGAAGCACGCGTTGGCGCTTCTCATAATCGGGAATCTGCGCTCGGAGGTCCGCAAAAATCTTCGGTTGTTCGGGACGGGGACCCACGATGTTCATGTCGCCCTGCAGTACGTTCAAAAGCTGCGGGAGTTCGTCCAAGCGGGTCTTCCGCAGTATCCTGCCGACCGGAGTTATTCGCGGATCGTCCGGACTTGCCCATACCTGCGACTTGCCTCCGTCCACGAACATCGTGCGGAACTTGTAGATAGTGAACGGCTTGCCGCCATTGTTCGTCCGCCGACGGCAGTTTCCCGCCGGTGTGGCCGGATTGCGGCGGTCCAAACCCACGCGCGTCTGTGTGAAGAATACCGGACCCCTCGACGTGAGTTTCACCATCAACGCGACCACCAGCATCACCGGCAGCGTTGCCAGGATGCCCACTACCGCAACGACAACATTGAGAACCCGTCGACGCTTTCCGGAATACGACGGCGCACGAAATAGTCCGGCGTGCATCTGCGCCACGGAACCATGTTCAACCAGTCTATCAATTTGGACCGAGGTCAATACTCTTTGCTCCGCATACGTTTGACGAAATGGTGCATCGGCACCTCGCTGCAACAGCACACAAGCAAATGGCATGCTCGTGAGATATTCGAGTGCCAAATCAGTAAGGTGCTGATATGAAAGGCCTTGCGCGTTGGCCATAGGAATGTGAAGGACTGTTAATGTGGTGGTGCGACAGCCAATGTTGGCGGTGTGCAACGCACCCGATCCTCCTTCGTCACGACTCGCAACTGTTTCTCTTGAATCCCCACGTCGCGTTCAGCTAGGTTCCGGAGAGACAAAGAACGAAAAGAGGAAGACGGAACCATGAATCCCAATGTTCTTCGTCAGCTGGTTTCATCCCTGGCGATGGTGCTTCTCCTCGTCTCGCCGACGCAGGCCCAACAGGCAAATCTCCGTCATCACATTGTGGAGGTAGATGGGCACCCCATCGCTCTCTGGGAAAAGAGCCCAGCGAGCCCGAGTGAGACCATCGTTCTCATTCACGGCCGCACCTGGAGTTCGCTCCCTGACTTTGATCTTCAGGTTCAGGGGGAAGATCTCTCTCTCATGGACGGACTCGTGGCAGAAGGTTATGCCACCTACGCCGTGGACCTGAGAGGATACGGGGGCACGCCCCGGGATGAGACCGGGTGGTTGACACCGGATCGAGCAGTCCGGGACATGGTGGGGATTCTTCAATGGGTGGGCCAACGCACGGGTGATGTACCTGCCCTGTTTGGTTGGTCTTATGGCTCAATGGTGGCACAGCTCGCGGCCCAGCGGGCGGGTGAGTTGACGGAAGCTCTGATTCTTTTCGGGTATCCGGTGGGCCCGGACACCGAGTTCTCCGATAGCGGTGAAGATCAGGATGAGCCTCCGCGTACGCCGACCACCGCGGCGGCTGCCGCAAGCGACTTCCTGATCCCGGGATCCATCAGCCAGCGAGCAATAGATGAATATGTGCGGCACGCTCTCGAAGCTGATCCCGTTCGAGTGGATTGGCGGTGCCTGGCGGAGTGGAACGAGTTGAACCCCGCTGAGGTTCTTGTCCCGACTCTCCTCATCCAGGGGGAGAAGGATCCATTTGCACCCAGTGCCCGCCAGGCGGCCTTCTTTTCAAAGCTCGGGGTTGGGGATCGGAGCTGGGTCACCATCGCGGGTGGAGATCATGCATTGCATCTGGAGACTCCCCGACCGAACTTCATCCATGCGATGACCTCATTCTTGAGGCGGCCTCGCTGAGGAACGGTGGTGGAGAGGCAGGATAGGAATCTGCATTCGCGCCTGCCAAGTATGCCGTCCGGAAATGAACCCGTCCGGGGTTCGGGTGACGCTCGTGACCTTCCATTTGTCGACTTGATCGCCCAGAAAGGGCGTATCTCGGTTCACGATTTGGGCGGGCAGCGGAACTCGTAACGCCGATCGGCACATGTGGGCAACCCAACGACCCCGCAACGGTAGTCGCGCGGGGACGTTAGGTGTGATTTCAGGCCGAGGCGGTCGTGGCGGCGGACTTCCAGCGTCTTGGCGGAGCGCGTGTGCGTCGGCGTGTCGGTGTAGTGCGTCTCAGCAACTCGGCCCAGCGTCGCGTTGCCTCGCGTAGGGACTCGGGCTCCGGGTCGACAGTGACGAGTGGTTGTTCCTCTTTTCCCTCGGTGGCTTTCAAAGAATGGAGTGCGGCTACCGCCGTCTGAGCAGACCCGGCCACCCCCGGCTTCGGCTTCAACCGAGGCCCATTGAGTTGACAATACGGTAGGTGGGGTGCGCCAGCGCAATTGCGAACCGCCGCCACAGGATTAACGGCGAATCGGTTCGGCCACCAGTTCTTGCAGCCGCGCTCGAATATCGGCGACCGCAGTTGCCAACGCTTCATCCGGATCCGAGCGCAGTGCCAGGTAATGTTGGTATGCGCGAATCGCTCCAGCCGTGTCGCCGACCAAAGCTGCCAACCGACCTTCTTCCTCCAGGTACCGCGATAGGCCAGTGGTACCTGCAGATCCATGATGATACGGACGCCGCCGGACGGCGGCGAGGGCTTGGTCCAGATTTCCTCTACGCTCCCACAGGCGAGCGAGAGTCATATTCATGACGAAACGCATGTACGCATTTGTTCGAGGACCTGAACGCACCAACGAATCGAATCGCAGCAATGTAGAGTACGCGTCCGGACTGTCCTGGATTGCCGCGTATTGTGTGCGAAGCACGGCGGCACACAACGCCACGTATGCAGTGGTTCCTCGATCCAACGCGGATTCCGCCGTTTCGAGTTTCTGGATAGCACCCACTACCTCATCTGTTTCACCGATCGCTATCTGCCACAGTTGACGACCACATAAGTCCATGTATTGCGCGTAACGCGTATCCTCATCTTCGGAAAGCGACGCATTCACCGAGGTGGCTCGCTCCCGCAACGCCACCGTTGCCCTGGCGCTGTCACCATCCCAAAACACAGCCTCCACGACGCGGAACAACTCATCGAACGGGAGCGAATAAGCACCGCGAATCGACATGGTTTCGGATGCCTCACTCAGGCGACCACTGTTGAATGCCAGATCACGGGCAAACCAGGAAGCGCTCCAGAGTTCGTTGTGCCCGGCGCTGCGATTGCGTCGTTCTGCAGCGGCCGCGGCGGCATCAGCCAGGTCGATGCCGTCCATCTGTGAAATCCCAATAATGCGTTCGAGAACGGCGTTACTGGGTTCGTCGGGCCCAGAAAGAACTGAGGCAGCAGCCGCAGAATCTCCGAAGTACGTCGCCGTGCGCCAACGGACGTAATCGGCGTAGTCACCGAGGGAGTCATTGGCGAGAAGCACAGTTGATACTCGGCGGACTTCAGCAGAGTCATCGGCGAGTACCTCGAGATCCAACAACTCCTGGAGAGCTGGGACGAACGCCGAGTCAGATTCCAGGACCTGCCGGAAAAGCGTTCTCGCCCTGCGGAATGGCGCTTCCCTGGAAAGCATCGGCCCAAGATGAAAAAGCAGGCTGCCGAGTTCATATTTGGCTTCCCAATGATCTGGAAAAGACGCCACCATACGTTCCCATGCTGCGACCTGTTCGAGATGTGTTGGGCGAGCCGGGTATCGCGGCCCAACCCGGCCAACCAGGTAGACGCTGTCCCGCCTGCCAAGTGTCTCTTGGAAATTCCACGCAACCCTCACAGCGCTTGAATACCCGCTGCGGTCACCGGTTAGGTTCGCCGCTGACACCACCGCAATCGCTGCTTGGGCAAAAGTCGAATCGGAGTGAAGGGCGTCACGGTAGTCGTCCAGGGCCTCTTGATACAGTCCGCTGCGCTGCTTCTCCAAACCGGTGAGGTACGGACGCAGGGCACCAAGTGACCGTGAAAGCAGATCCGCTTGGTTCTTGTCCCCCGCGACCCTGCCAACGAGAATCTTCGCCGCCAAGCGGTCCACCAAAACTCGCAGGCTGTCGGGTGTACCGGACACCTCCTCAACCCTGTTCAGTTCGGCCCCGTCAGCCACACGGTACGTCGAGACATTCAGGACAAACTCAAACCGGGTACCCAGCACCTGCCCCCACACGAGTTCCCCAGCACCCAATTCTGCCGCCATGTCGAGCGCCTGACGCAGCGGCATCAAGCCAGCGCCCGCTCCTCCTGATCTTTGCCAAACCTCCTGTACCTCACCTGGATCTACCACGCCCGCTTCCGTACCGCCTGAAAGGGCGGCTGACAACAACTCCGCGAATCCTCCCGACGTGACGACCATGCTGTCGATGTCGTCGGAAACGTGAAACGGCATTACAACCAGCGCGTCCGACTCGACCGCCCTCACTCTAAACCGCTCCATCAAACCCGCGATTGCCCAAATTGCAGCCCCACCCCCAACCACGCCGAGGATCAATAGCGTGAACAAAACCACCCATTTGGGTACCGCACTCGTTGCGCGATCGATGAACCGCTCGCCCTTCGGAGCCGCCGACAACGCCTTCGCGAAGGCTGCTGGGGTTGCGAACCGATCTGCGGGTGTCTTTTCGAGAGCCTTTGACACGACAGCGTCGATAGAACTCGATACTGTCGGACGCGTTATCCGAATGGACCGGACCTTTTCCATCTGCGTCCGCGCCATTACAGCCTGGATATTCGGGCCGGTGAACGGTGGCTCGCCTACCAGCATCTCGTACAGCACACAACCGAGGCTGTACACGTCGCTGCGACCGTCGAGCCTGGCCTTTGGGTCCCACTGCTCGGGACTCATGTACTCTGGGGTCCCCAACGCCAATCCGGTTGACGTCAGCCGCTCGGCACCGGCCGCCTCCATGGCCCGGGCGATCCCAAAGTCCGCCACCAGCGCCCGTTCACCTGACAGCAGAATGTTGGCAGGCTTGATATCCCGATGAACGACACCTTGGTCGTGGGCATATGAGAGAGTCGCCGCCACCTGTTCGGTTATGGAAAGCGCCTCATCTATTGCGAGGGGTCCCTCCCTTTCGAGTCGGTCACGAACGGACTGGCCTTCGACTACCGGCATCACGTAGTAGGGCACATCGTCAACCGATCCGGAGTCGTAGACCGCCAGGACATTTGGGTGATCGAGGTTGGCCGCAATCTCGATCTCGCGGAGGAAGCGTGCCGCACCGAGGACAGGTCCAAGCTCCGGACGAAGGACTTTCAACGCAACCTGGCGATTATGCTTCTTGTCCTCTGCCAGGTAGACCACCGCCATGCCGCCGGAGCCTAGTTCCCGCACGATCTCGTACTGGCCCGCGAGCGATGCCTTCAATCGCGCGAGCAGATCAGTCATGGACGACCTTGGTGTTCCGGGTCCCGGATAGCCCCATCATCTCAACCGGCAATCTCAACAACAGCTGCGTTCGCTCGCGTAACACATCCGGATCACCCTAATCCTTCGAATAGAGGCATGTACGAATCCTCTGGATGAGAGAGCCCAGCAACAAACAGCGCCACGCCGAGGTCGCCCCCATAAAGGCTGTACCGCAAGACTCCGCCTTCCTCTTTGGAAACTTCATCGATGGCACGCATGCCCAACGCCTGCGCTCTTTCGAGCCAAACCGCGTCTCCAGTGGATCGATAGAGACTCAACATGGCGTATGCCCTACCAGTCAAACCACAACAGAGATCCGGGCTTAGCTCACCACTTTCCCATGAGTGCCACGCCGCCGCTTCAGCCAATTGAAGAAAAATGTCCTCACGGGTGAGCCGGTGGGCGGCGGTCCACAAATGCACGAAGCCCGCCGATCCATTGCACCAGCCTGGCATGTAGACGATGGTTGCCCTCCTGTTGGCTCCAGGGTTCAGCCACGGCCACCGCGCGCCTCGCCCGGTGAATTCACCTAGATCGGCGAGCTGTTGGAGCCGATCGTATGCCGCACCGGGCAGTTGCGCCTGGTTTGAGGCACACCAGCACAAAATCGCCCACAGTACGCCAGCCCACCCATGCGCGATCCCGAGGTTCAGTGGTTGCGAATATAGGCGAATTGCCGGGCAGCGCGAGAGACGTTGCAGCAGGACTTCAAAGGTTTGGTCACCGAGTTCGCGGAGAGGTGCGAAATCCATGGATGGTCGATCACGAGCAAGGTCCAGCAAGAGCGAGCAACCGAGCAGTGTGGCCGATCTCCCGAACAGCAGTTCAAGCGGTGCCCGGCGGCCTTGCGAAGCTTCGATGAAGCCGGTAATTGCTGCATCGAATCTCTGCCAATCGCCTATGCCGTGGCTCACGGCTGCGTGCACGAAGTGCACTCCGCTGATTGAGTGATGCAACGAAACACTGCCAGCCCTTTTCCGTCCCTTGCCGTTTGTTGGCATTTGGAATGCAGATTTTTCACGAACCATGGAGAGTGTTCTCTGCAACCACAGTTCACTCAACGATAAGATCTGCGGACTCTCACGAAGGCATGCGATACGATAGAGAGCATATGCGAGTCCCGCCGCCCCGCGACTCGCGGACGCCGTCGGTGCATCTCTGAAAGCTGACTGGAGCACTCGCTCTGAGCCGGCACTCCTCAAAAGTGCTTTGACGAACCGCGCGGTTGACGTGGATGGTGTTCGCGCTTTCGGAGAGGATTGGGGCACTCGTGCACGTTTCAATGCCCTTCCGAAAGATCTCACTGAGTCAAACCGACCGTGCGGCTCCTTCGCTAATGCACGGGCAAGGATAGCTTCGACATCGGGCCAGGGTTGCACACCTTGTTCAACCAACGGCAATGGCCGCAGCGTTGCGATCTGTTTCATGAGTTCGCTGTGGCGATGCGAAAATGGAAGGTAGTGTTTCCCTGCAATGAGCTTGTAAATCATAACCGCGACAGAGTACTGCTCTCCCAACATCGTCGCCTGCGGAACCGGCTTGTCGTCCAACGCGGCTATCACGAATTCAGGTTCCAAGTAGGGATCGACCCCACCCCTCCCCGGGTTCTCCTGAGCTCCATCGCCTGTATCAACCCGGGACAACCCGAAATCAACCAACCTTACGAATCCTTCCGCATCGATCAGGACATTGCCGGGATGAACGTCACCATGGATGACGCCCAATGAGTGCAATCGTCCGTACGACTCTACGATCCGAACGCACGCATCCAAAAGACGGCGCTTCGACCGCTGCCCTGCTTTTGGCAAGAAATCGCCTGTTGCGACATCAGCTCGCACACCGGGGAACCACTCCATCACGAGATAGCGCAACGCACCCTGCGTTCCCTCTGCGAGCAGCTGCGGGGTCACAGAACCGTTGAGGACGTCCAGCACCCGAATCTCGCGTTCCAAACGACTGTTTGGGTAGTACTCGCTGGATATGCGGGACAACTTCAACGCGCAGAGTTGTCTGGATTTCGTTCTCACCTGATACAACTCCGTATCAACGCTTGCCTGAACGCAGGTGATTATCCTGAAGCCACCGAACCGCTCTCCCGGAGACAGGATTGGCATGATGGGTTTTGCACCCACCGAATCCTCAGGCACGAGCAAACCAACGCCCGCCAATTCGCGGATCAGAGGGAACGACGCCAGCAACACACTTTCCGGAGTATCGTCGCGCCCGGTACAAAACCGGACTATCGCATCAACAACCGTGCTCGGTTTTCGAAATTCGAGGAGTAGATCAGCAGCATCCTGTCCTATGACTTTCATCCGCGCACGAGAGTGGCTCCGCCAAATAACGTGACTTCCATCTATGCCCCTGAGTTGATCCACCGTCTCAGGCGACAGGTCGCAAATTCGTGCGACATTGACGTCACCGGGCAAAAGGAATTTTCTCGTGGCGTTCGTCACGGGTCGGAACCAAACATCAACGGTGAGGAGCGAATTGTTCTGTTGGCGCGAAGGTTCCCGGGTCAATCCCTTCAAAGCTCAGGCGTTCGAGCGCGAACCGCCAAGGTCGAACTGCGGAGTACCCACTTTGCGCAGCGCCAATAAGCCAGTCGGCCAGTCGATTCGTGATCCAGATCCGCCAGCTCTCTTGCCCCCCCCATCCCAAGGTGGGAGGGCGATTCATCGGATCGACACCCCAGGAAAGCAACCCATCAGGAACCGCTGAGGCCGTAAACGGCACGCCTTGTGCCTTTGCCCCGCTCAGCGCAGCGCCCAACCGGCGTGCTGTCTTCAACATCGCGGAGCGGTTCTCGAAGTACACGACGAGCTTGTCGGGACGCAAGAGGCCATGAGCTGTCCGCCCTACCTTCACTGCCACCGCCGAGGATTTTGCGATCACCCTGGCGGTCTCGGTCAATGCCTCGTACAGATGTTCACGCGCGGGGCTTACATACAGCTTACATCTGACAACTGTGCTGGGCTCACTCTGTGATTTGGCGCCGTGTACCCACACATCCCACTGATTGTCGTCAGCCTCGTTGTGCACAGCTCTCCACGACAGCCCGCTTCCATTCGACGCCCCCAACAGCTGTCCGAACGACTTTCTGACGGCGTCCGGGTTGGGCAATGCGCGCCTCAATTTCGGTGAGGCGGGAACGGTGTTATACCTGTAAAGTTGACCGGAGAGTGCCCTGGTATTGGTCATGGCGAGTCGTTGCCCAAACTGCAACCCATCAACAGACAGTCGGCTGGTTCGCCCGGCGGCTCCCACTTCGTGGAAGCCCCC
>JBDGYW010000041.1:0-18144 GCA_039588935.1 Gemmatimonadota bacterium
GAGCACAATCATGCGTACGGCGAGCGGTCAGATCCGATGCGACGATCTCACCTGTATCAGCATCGACGGCGAGGTGCAGTCTCCGCCAACCCCTTTTCTTTGGTGTCTTTCGCAATTTGCCGATGTGAATCCTGAGCCCAGTACTGTCAATGAGCAGATGGATAGGTCGGTTGCTTGCGGCCGCACGAAGCGGGATCTCACCGAGTGTCTTGAGCCGCCGGGCCTGCCACTGGTTGGTGCCCGCCAGGATTCAATTGCGTCGTCGGAAAACCAGATGGTGAGGTTGCCGCGTCTGCATAGGCCCGCCTCGTACTCAGGCCAATTGCGAATCCGGTATGGGGATTTGGCGTAATTGTACTGGCTCCGTTTCGGATACTTCATCGATGGCAACTCCGGATCAGGGGCATCGCCTCAATGATGCACCGGAACCCAGAGCCATGCACCAACGCCATTCCCTGAGTGCGACGTACACCGCTGCGACAGGCACGTTGAACCACAATACCCTGACGCGCACCACCACTTGCGCTTTTCAGCCGTTATACTTAGCATTGCTAAGTCAGCAAAACTGAGTATACCATGAATCGCAACACACTTGGCGAATTCGAGCACCTCGTTCTCCTGGCGGTACTACGCCTCGGCGAAAGCGCCTACGGGGTGACGATCATCGAAGAATTGGAGTCCCGCACAGGGCGCGAGATCTCGCAGGCGGCCACCTACATAGCTCTGAAGCGACTTCGCGAAAAGGGGCTCTTGGACTCGCAGCTGGCCGATCCGTCACCGGATCGGGGGGAACGCGCCCGGCGCTATTTCAGGATCACCCCGCGAGGCAGAGAGCGGCTTCGGGAGTCGGCCGGCGCACTCTTTTCCATGTGGGAGGGTCTCGATCCCGCCCTGCCCGAGAGTCAGAGATGAGTTCCCGCAAGCCGCCCACGCTGGCCACCAAGCTCATTGCTCGAATGCTCCCACGGAGTGAACGGGAAGACACGCTAGGCGATCTCACTGAGCGATTCTTCCGCAAGTGCGAGGTGTGCGGCCCTGGCCACGCGCGCCGTTGGTACTGGAGGCAAGCCGTCGGATTCGCCGCTCGCCTGCCACGTGAGAAGTTCCGCGCACGATTCGCTCGCCGCGCCTCCCCCAACATGGCGTGGGAGGGTCACCATGGCGCCCGTGCTGGACTGTCCACGTTCTTCTTCCAGGATCTTCGGTACGCTGGCCGCGTGATTCGGAAGCAGCCTCTGTTCGCGGCTGTCGCGATGCTTACACTCGCGCTCGGTATCGGCGCCAACACGACCGTGTTCAGTGTGGTGAATGGCATCCTGCTGAAGCCACTGCCGCTCGACGATCCCGAAGGACTGGTCGGTGTCTGGCACAGCGCGCCCGGCTGGGGAGTCAACGGCTTCATGAACCAGTCGGCGGCTACCTACTTCACCTACCGCGACGAATCGCGCGTGTTCGAAGACATTGGCATGTGGGTCCCCAGACAGGTATCGGTGACGGGGCTCGACCAGCCGGAACGGGTGACGGGCATGCTCGTCACCGACGGAACTCTTCCTGTTCTTGGCATTCGCCCGATTCTCGGTCGGACATTTGCCAGCGCGGACGACTCACCGGATGCTGCAGCGACGGCGGTGCTGAGCCACGGGTACTGGCGTCTCCGTTTCGGCGGCGACAGTGCCGTCATCGGTCGAACGCTGACCGTTGCGGGCAGGCCGCGAGAGATCATCGGCGTGCTGCAGCCCGGTTTCGATTTCTTCCAGGTCGATCCTGCGGTGTACCTGCCGTTCCGGTTTGACCGAGAGCAGATCGCCGTGTTTGGCGATCTCAGTTATATGGCGATCGCCCGGCTCAGACCCGGCGTCACCATGGAACAGGCGAACGCCGACGTTGCCCGCATGATTCCACTGGCGCTGGAGAAGTTCCCCGGTGGCATGAGCCCCGCCGACATCGAGGCCGTACAGCTGGGTCCGGATGTCCATCCGCTGCTACGCGACGTGGTTGGCAACGTGGGTGCCACGCTGTGGATCATCCTGGGAACCGTCGGAATCGTCCTGCTGATCGCCTGCGCCAACGTGGCCAATCTTTTCCTAGTGCGTGCCGAGGGCCGGCGTCAGGAAGTTGCACTGCGCACAGCTTTGGGTGCGGGCCGACGCCAGCTCGCACGGTTCTTCTTCGCCGAGAGTCTCACGTTGGCGGTGCTGGGAGGTTTTCTTGGCTTAGGACTGGCGTACTTCGGTCTCGACGCTGTCATCGCTCTCGGAGCCCAACAGCTCCCGCGAACGACCGAGATCAACGTAGACCCCAACGTGCTGTTGTTCACCGCTGCGGCATCGGTTGCCTCAGGGCTTTTCTTCGGCTTGTTCCCAGTCGTTAGGTATGGCAACCCCAACCTCGGGACGTCTCTAAAGGGGGACGATCGAAGTGCGGGTTCCTTCAAGGGAAGGCGGTTCGTGTCCAGTGGGCTCGTCGTCTCACAGATGGCCCTGGCGTTGGTGCTGGTCGCCGGTTCGGGTCTCATGATCAGGAGCTTCCAGGCGATGCGGCGCGTTCAGCCCGGCTTTGTCCGGCCGGATGAGGTATTGACGGCGACCATTACGCCCACCGTGGCCGAGGCGGAGGATTCGGACGCGACCGCGGATGCGCACGAACGAATATTGCGTCGACTCCAGTCAATCCCTGGCGTCACGGCGGCGGGGTTCACTTCGTCAATCGCGATGGACGGGCGCGGCAGCAACCAGGGTATTCACGTTGAGGAGTTCCCTGTAGCGGAAAACCAGACAGCACCGCTTCGCCGCTTCAAGTGGATCTCCCCGGGGTATTTCGAAGTCATGGGTAACCCGGTGCTTGCAGGCCGTCCATTCTCATGGGCCGACGTTCACGACAAGGCCAAGGTAGTTGTCGTGACCGAGAACTTCGCCACACAGTATTGGGAGAACCCCGCCGGGGCAGTAGGAAAACGGATACGAGAAGGCCGTGAGCAGCCATGGCGTGAGATTATCGGTGTTGTCGGTAACGTGCACGACGACGGCGTAAATCAGCCGGTTAGAGCGACCGTCTACTGGCCCCCGATCGTGGAGGATTTCTGGGGTCTCGAGATCTTTGCGCGCCGCACGATGGTGTACGCCATCCGAAGTGGCTTGACTGGAGGAACAGGGCTGCCCGACCAGGTACGTGAGGCAGTCTGGTCGGAACACTCAACGCTGCCGGTCGCGAACGTACAGACGCTGAAAGGTATCTACGATCTCTCCATGACCAGGACGTCGTTCACGATGGTAATGCTAGCCATTGCGGCCGCGGTTGCGCTCCTCATCGGTGCGGCGGGCATCTACGGAGTCATTTCTTACGTCGTCTCCCAACGCACTCGCGAGATCGGCATACGGATGGCTCTTGGTGCCAGGCATTACGACGTGAGCAGAATGGTGTTGAGGCACGGACTCGTTCTGACCAGCATAGGTGTGTTGGTTGGGTTGGGCGCTGCGGTCGGACTCACTCGGCTGATGTCGACGCTTTTGTTCGGGGTAAGCCCGGTAGATCCAATGACGTTTGGCCTCGTAGCCGTGAGTCTCGTAGCAGTCGCGCTACTCGCGTGCTACTTGCCGTCCAGGCGGGCGGCGCGGGTGGATCCGATTGAGGCATTGAGGGTGGAATGAGGGGATGAGCGGTACTGTCAACTCAAGTGTGAACTAGCTCAGCGTAGATTGGTGCCCCCGCATCTACGCGCCAGTACAGCGCGCATACAATCCACCACAGTCCGTGGACGCTTGCGGGTTGCCCCCACCCTTGACATTCACCAGCCACGGGGCAGCATAGGTCCGTGGCTAAGCGTTTGTTCCTCAGCAGCAGGTGCATCAAGCCAGTGCCTCACCAAGACTGGGAGCCGATATGAGAACCAGGATTTTTGTCTCGTGTGGGATCGCGTTGCTGTGTTCGGCCTGCGCAAGGGAAGGCGGCGAAACCGATGCTTTCGTCGTGCGCGACAGCGCCGGCGTCAGGATCGTCGAAAGCACCGATCCAGAGTGGAGCGAGAGCGAGACCTGGCGATTTGGCGAGAATCCGCTCGTACAGATCGGTGGTATGGATGGAGACCCAAACTACGAACTGTACCGCGTAATCGACGCGTTGCGGTTGTCTGACGGCCGGCTTGTGATCGCCAACTCAGGTACCCACGAACTCCGATTCTACGACGCCGAAGGGAGTTACCTATCCGCTTCCGGCGGCCAGGGAGACGGACCAGGTGAGTTTCAGGCACTCTGGTGGACCCGTCCGTTCCGCGGTGACTCGTTGATTACCTACGATCTTCGACAACGGCGACTCTCCGTCTTCGACACCGCCGGCCGTTTTCAAAGAAGCATTATGGTGATGAACGTTGGTGAGACGATCGTCCGGGCGTCTGGTGTATTCTCAGATGGTTCCTTCCTCTCCTATGGATCTCGCCGCCGCGGCCCGGATGCACCAAGCGGTCTTCTTCGCGAAGAATCACACCTATTCCGCCATTCCGAGAGCGGTGAACTGATCGATAGCCTCGGCGCATTTCTCGGATCCGAGACATTCGTACGGCCATTAAACGGTGGCATGATGATGATGCAACCGTTCTTTGGCCGGTCCACGGAGTTTTTCGTGCAGGGCGCTCTGTTCTACGTCGCCACCAACGACTCGTACGAGATCAAGGCATACGCTCAGGACGGGACGCTCAGATCGGTGACGCGACGGCATTTCGCCCACCTGAATGTCACCGAGGAAGACGTGCAGGCGGTGCGAGAACAGGTCTTGGGCGATGACATGCCTGCCGAAATGCAGGAGATGCTGGAGGAGGTCGTGAACGCGATGCCGACACCGGAGACGATGCCGGCGTACTCATCGGCTTTGCTCGACGACGTCGGCAATCTCTGGGTGGAGGAATACCGCCAGCCCGACGACGAGGTGCGCCGCTGGACCGTGTTCGACACCGGAGGCGTTTTGCTCGGCACCTTGCTGATGCCCACAGGGTTTCGGATGCTCAGTGCTGGTCACGACTTTCTCCTAGGAACGTGGCGCGACGAGCTGGACGTGGAATACGTGCAGATGTATGCGTTGATGAAGGGTGAGGGCTGAGCGGCGTTTCCTGTGCCTTACCACACCCCTTCGCGAGGACCTGTGTCTCACCCCGCAGGGTGCAGAGCAAAGTAACGGAAGGAGCATTCATGCTGCGCAAGTCTTTTGCCTGGCAACTGCCACCTGGTATCGAAGCCCGGCTCGGTGAGACGACCTATGGACGCCAGAGAGCGATCTACGAGGCCGAGCACCTCCTCATCATCCTTCACACTCCGCCGGACCCCGAGGCTCACAAGCGTGATGCATGGGTATTCCTGCGCAAGCCCGATGGGTCGTTGATGTGGAATGGCCAGGAAAACGGCGAGGAGAAGCTCAAGCGCCTCTTGAAGGCGTATGCGGAGCTATACGACAAGCTCGACGATGCCGAAGAGGCCGCTCAGAGCGCAGCCGACCTGCTGGTGGTTCTGGAAGCACTTAGCCCGCTGAATCGAGCCTCGACCAATCTCGCCAACACGTTACAGTCGGCTCGTGACCTGGTGAAGGATGATCCGTTTCTAATCGCAATGCGCGATGAGGCGTATGAGGTATCGCGCAACTTCGATCTGCTCCTTTCCGATGCGCAGCTCGCGTTAGACTACCGTACCGCAAAGAGCGCCGAGGCACAGCACGCGAAAGCTCTGGAGATGGCCGGAGCGCAGCACAAGCTGAATCTCATCGCTGCCGCTACGTTTCCACTCATGGCGGTCGCCACCTTGTTCGGCATGAACCTCATCCACGGTTTCGAGAACATCCAGGGCATCTTCTGGATCGCGCTGGGGATAGGAATCGCTGTGGGCGTCGGCACGATCCATTGGGTGACGCAGCGGTAGCGGTCTGAAGGCCGTTTCCGGAGCAACAGGGTGAAGATCGATCAGAACGTCAAGAGATAGGGAATGATCGTGAGCGAGGCAGACGGTACTTGTCCCTGCGCTGAAGCGCGGGCTCTGCGCTGGCGGCAGTCGATGCTGCCGGCGGCGTCATGTCTTTGCACGTCTCCTCGATGGGCCGAACTGGCCCGTACCAACTCCGAACGCCCTAGGCCGCTTTAGGCAACGGTATCGTCAACAAGACTTTCCGCTACGCATGGTCCCTACTGTAACGGAGAGTACTGCGTCGCGCTGAGAAGCCGCTGCTCGGTGCTCCTGACCAATGGGCGAAGCGAACTCTCGACATACTCCCAGTCTGGACTAGCCAAGAGGCTGACTTTGGCGCGGTGATACGCGTCAATATTCTCGAACTCCGCCACGTTGACGACTTCCTCGACGCCACCTATGACAGTCTGCCAATGGGCAACCCACTGACACCCGTGGTCTTCGAAGAGAGGCATTATCGTCTCAGCCAAAACGTGATACTCCTGCAGATGCTCAATCGGTACCTCTGAGATCGTCATCCAGAAGACCTTTTCACTAGGCTGATGAGCTGCGAACCCTACTTGGGTCAGCATTAGCGCCACCACAGGGGCTGCGAGAGCGGGCGCGATGGCTTTCCTGGAGACTTTCATCCGGCTCCTCCTTGAGTTGGCTTCAAAGGAAAGACTTGCTGCAACTTGGCGCCTGTTACCTCTACGAAATACCGCGAATTGGAGATTCAACCGAACCATCGATCGTTGGCTGGAGCCGAGCCTGGACCCACTGAAACCGTTCTGCCCGCTGGCTCGTACTATATCGTGCGACAATATATCGTCGCGTATGATATTATCGTGCCTCAACAGGTAGGCAGAAGCCATGGCGAAGCAGACTCACCCGATGGGCGACCGCCCGTTGTCACCCCAGGTTCTTCAAATCCTCCTCTCTTTGACCGACAAACAGCTTCACGGCTACGCGATCATCCGGGACGTGAAAGAGCGGACGGAAGGTCAGGTGAAGCTCACGGCCGGTACCCTCTACTCGGCTCTCAGGCGCATGATGGATGCAGGTTTGATTGAAGAGTCCGAGAAGCGTCCGGTCCCTGAACTCGACGACGAGCGGCGTCGTTACTACGCGATCACAGCTGTGGGAAAGCGAGCGCTGAAGGCGGAGGCCGAGCGATCGGAGTCTTTCGTTGCCATGGCACGCAAAAAGGGGGTGCTGCGAGGGAGGCGCGCGTGAAAGGTCCTCACAAGAGCGAGCCCTTGCCAATACGGATTTACGCGTGGGTAGCACGGATTATCCTGCCGAGCCGGTTCCATGGTGAATGCGGCGAAAGTCTCGTTGATACCTTCGCGGACGCTTATCGTGACAGAGGCCCTACCGCAGGCCCGCTTGGCAAGAGTGTCGTTTGCGCGCGGGAGTTCTTGGGCCTCGCCTCCGCAGGGCTACGAGAACACTCAAAGCTCTTGAGAGAACGCCAGACCACACCGTCTCCAAGCACGAACAATCGCACGTACGCAATCGGTTGGCTCCCGATGGAACTCCGTCACGGTCTGCGCGCGCTCACCAAAAGCCGCGGCATCGCGTGTTCCGCGGTGTTGGCACTGGCACTCGGCATCGGTGCAACCACCACGATGTTCAGCGTGACGCACGGGTTGCTGGGAGAGATGCCCTTTGAAGAGGCTCACCGTTTGGTCTACCTCGGTATCGACCAGGCCACCGCCAGGAGATTCAATCAGTACCAACTATCGGTTCACGAGCTTACCGAATGGCGCGAGCAGCAATCGACGCTCGAAGACCTCGCCGGGTTTTACGCGTTCTCGCTGAATATGAGCGGCACAGACGGTAGACCCGAGCGCGTAGAGGGTGCTTTGGTTACCGCCAATGCATTCGATGTCCTGCGGGCACGCCCGCTCATTGGCAGGGGGTTTGGCAGCGAGGAAGACCGCCCTGGTGCGCACCCTGTGGTAATCCTGGGCTACGCCTTGTGGGCAAACCACTATGGCCTCGATCCCAACGTACTGGGACGGACCGTTCGCGTGAACGGCATTCAGCGCACCGTGATAGGCGTGATGCCGGAAGGTTTCCGTTTCCCCTATGGAGAAAACCTCTGGCTTCCTCTCGAAATCGATCCGACGGCCGTAGAACGTGGTTCAGGGCGATGGATCCGAACATTTGGTCGGCTGACGGAAAACGCTTCGCTGGCTGATGCCAAGGTGGAATTCGCGGGTCTGGCCCGGCGGCTGGAACTCGCCTATCCGGAGACCTACGCGGGCATAAGAATGTTGGTGATTCCGTACAAGGATCACATTGCAGAAATGGATCCCGACCTGATAAGGAACCTGATGCTTGGGGCGGTGAGTCTCGTTTTGATCATTGCCTGCGCGAACGTGGCAAATCTGCTGCTGGCGCGAGCAGCGGTGAGGAGCCGAGAGGTAGCAGTCCGAACCGCGCTCGGCGCTAGCCGTCTGAGGGTGATCGGTCAGCTGCTTGCGGAAGCTCTATTGTTATCAATGTTTGGTGGGATAGCGGGCGTTGGCCTCGCATACGTGAGCGTCGCCGCTATCAACGCTCCGGCCGTCATGAGCATGCCGTACTACTGGATGGACATCCGAGTCGACGGCGCCGTGCTTCTGTTCGCTTTCGCGCTGGTTCTGTTCTCCAGTTTGATCGCCGGAACGGTTCCGGCATTCAAGGCCTCGGGCGTCAATGTGAACGACGTGCTGAAAGACAAGGCCCTAGGAGTCACCGGCCTGCGACTTGGCCGCTTCAGCCGTTCTCTCGTGGTGTGTCAGATCGCCCTTTCCTGCGGTTTGCTTTCGGCCTCGTGGTTGATGGTGAAGGAGGTTTCGTCGATCACGGCAGACGATTTGAGGTTCGCCAACTCAAACGTGCTCACCGCGCGGACGACTCTTCTCCAGGCGGATTACCCGGACGATCAACGTCGCGAACGCTTTTTCTCAGATCTGGTCTCGCAACTCGAGGGACGGCCGGAGGTGAACGCCGCAGCGGTGGTTTCACATCTCCCAGGAGTATCGCGGTGGCGTTGGCGCCTGCAAAATCAGGGGGTCGTGTATGACGACTATCGCGACCTGCCACTCACACAATTGGCAGTTGTTAGTCCCGGGTTCTTCGGCGCATTGGGCGTTGGGCTGCTCGAGGGACGCGATTTCACTCCGTACGACAATGCCAACAGCGTACCGGTCGCAATCGTGAACCATCAATTCGCCGATCGTTATTTCACTGGCGAAAGCCCGCTGGGTCGTCAGATCCGAACGCCCACCTTGAACGGTGAAGGCGATTGGATGACGATTGTGGGCGTCGTTCCCAACCTCGCCATGAATTACCGTACGCTAACCGACGCGGATGGCATGTATGTCCCGTACTCACAGCGGCCTCTCCGCAGCATGAGCGTAATCGTCCGCTCGCGACGGGACCCGATGACTCTTGTGCGGTTGGTGCGGGATGCGGTCACCACCATCGATCCACACTTGCCCATCTATGATGTGAATTCACTGGCCATGAAGATCTCAGAACTAACGTACCCGGCACAGATGTTCGGTGCGATGTTCTTCTGTTTTGGGATCATGGCCGTGGCCTTGGCGGTGGTTGGTTTGTACGGCGTCACCGCATTCCTGGTGCGTCGCCGCACCCGGGAGATCGGCATTCGAATGGCACTCGGCGCACGAACGAACCGGATACTGTTCCACAGCCTAAGGGTGGGGCTCGCTCAACTCTCGATTGGCCTCGGTGCGGGGTTGTGTCTCGCCCTATTGGTCTCGTACGCAATCTCACAGGTGCCACTCAACACCGATCCGTGGGACTGGAAGGTGTACCTCCCGATAGCCCTCACGCTCGGCATCACCGGTATCATTGCGTCGATTGTGCCGGCGGTCTACGCCACAAGGGTGGATCCCATGAAGACGCTGCGGTACGAGTGAGGGGGGTGCGTTCCGAGCCGCAGTGGTACTGGTTCAACGTGTACCCGTGGGACGCACATCGGATGGCAGGCGCTCGGTCACCGCTTCGAACACCACGGCAGCCAACGCGAGAGCTTTGTCGGCCTCCGAGCCAGTTGGTTCGGGCACGTCCCCCGGATAGCGGAACTTCCACGCATACTCGGTGAGCGGGGCAGCTCCTCGCAACAGATCCTCGAGTTCCGGATCGACAGAAGTGCATTGCATACCCAACTCCACGAGGTCATGGGTCTTGCGAAACGGCGTGTCGTGCCACGCAAGGAAGGCCTTCAACACCTTCTCGATGGCCTGCTGACAGTGGAACAGTGCGTCACCCAGAATCGGTGGAACGGCTTCGAGATCCACACACGCACTGCGCATATCCAGCGCCGCTTTCTCGAGCCACGCCCGCGTGTCCGCGACCCGGACGGGATCAAGCGGCATGAAGTAGACGCCCCTCGCGAATGACGGTGGCTGGAAGGGAGGCTTTCAGGTGGAGGCGTGCGTTGAATGCGGATGTCGTCCAGACCAGGACATCCGTCGACACTTGGAGCCCCCAGAGAGCCTCGTATGCCCGAGCGCTGCGCCGGAACTCGGCCGGCGTGTCGTCTGGAACAATGACGAGCAAGTCATAGTCAGAATCCCACGTCTGTTCATCCCTGGCCGCTGACCCGAACAAGTAGACGCGCTCCGGGGAGTACGTAGCGATGAGACGGCGCAGAACCTCCTCCAGTAACGGGTCAGATATTGGTTCTCGGTTCACGGACATTTCGCTCCCGGAGTAGCTACAGGATTCATGATAAGTATAGGAACGCCAGCGAAACTGTCCAGCGGAATACACGCTCAGGACGCTGACAGGCGACTTGAAGTGGATGTATTCTCAACCTTCGAAGTAGGAAGAACTCGAAGACGGGCGCGGTGTTCAAGACAAAAGGCCGCAACATACAGGTCGTTGCAGCCTCTTGTATTCAACAGAGATACCCGAGGTGAGACTCGTTGCGAAGCAGAGCGAGTTGGCCTCATGAACTCTTGGAACGGCGGGTGGTCGCGGAGGGCCCATGGCGCAGCCAGATGGGGTCGTCCGCGAGTCCTCCCGCGAACCCGCTCACAGTGGTCTACGACTTCAACACCGGCATACACGCGGTGACAGGGGTTTACAGCGAACCCTGTACGGCGCAGTTTCCTGGCGGTGGGATGGGTCTGTTCGCGGCTGTCATTCCATGCGGCTTCCGGGAGAGCGAATGAAGCGGCTAGCCTTGCTGGTGTTGGTGCTGTCAGCCTGCCTGCATCACGGGCACGAGGATCAACCCGATCCCTACCTCATCACTCTGCTGATAGACAATCAGTCCGGATACCTGATCGCCGCAGGCGGTGCCGGTCGCGTATTCGGTAACGTCCTACCGGGCGAGCAGAAGTGTGTCACGCTGCCAGCGAACGATGTTCAGCACCAGTTGTGGTTCAAGGTGCAGGCCACCGAAACGCGGCAGTACACACTCCCATTCTACCCTCGGGAACAAAGCGGCTGGAAGTGGACGATCTACGGGGTCGGCCTACCCGAACATGCGGTAGGGCGATCCGATGCGGCCAACATCGTACACTGGGAGCAGTGCAAGTGAAGGTCTACCTCGCCGGCCCCACGACGGGCCTGCCGGTCAGCAACTCGTATGCGACGGCGCCCACCGCATAGATGTCAGTCCTGTGGTCGATGTGTGGATCGGCGGCGGCATGCTCGGGAGCCATATAGGGCGGTGTGCCTAGTGCCACACCTTCAGTGGCGAGATGCTGTCGTCCTGTCGCTTCGCTCACTGCCTTCGCTACACCAAAATCCGTGACCAGCGCATGGTGCTTCGTGAGCAGCACATTGTCGGGTCGACGGCCTTTCTTATCTCCCAATCAACCCCAGCGCGTACTCCAGCACCGTATCCCTGCCCGAAAGCAGATCCTCGATAGCGGGCTCGACGTGGTGCTCCGGAATCAGCCCGCGGTCCGTCGGTTCGTACCCTGAAACCGCCATCGTATATCGCACGAGGGGAATACGAACTCCCAGACCCGAGTTGGGGAGCGTTATCCGCACCATCATTCCCGAGGTATTGCCGTAGTAGCCAGCGCCGCATTCTTCCCCGACGAGTGTCGCTCGTCGGTGATGGTGTACGACCGAGGTGAACTCACCGGTGGCGGAGAAGCTGGCGCCGTTGATCAGGATGTACACGTCACCAGTGAAGTTGGGCTCAAGCGGCTGTTGTGGGCCCAGGTTCGGGTGACCCACGAAGTCGTATTTGCCGCGTTCGTTGGCCGTGAACCGATTCCGCGGCAGGTCGCTGTTGGACATGCTGCTGTGATCGAGGAACGCGAACGAGTCCCGGTTCACCTCAAGATAGCGATAGTAGTCGAATGTGTCATCGATCAGATATGCCGCCAGCAGCTTGCCGTACTCGTCGGAGCCGCCACCGTTGTTTCTCACGTCTAAAATCAGGTTCTGCGCATTCCTGTCGGCCAGTTCTCGAAATGTGCTCCGCAGGAAGTCGGGGTAGTCGATGCCGGCGTTGGATATAGTCCGGCCGCCGAAGGTCCTGACGGTCAGAATGGGGATACCGTCGCGGTACGTCAGATCAACGGGCGGACGGTTCTGCTCCGCGCGGGCAACGTCGGCGTAGCGGCTCTCGAACCTGCGGGTCAGTTCCGCGGCCGTGATCCCGTCGACGGCAATCGACTGAATCGTGCCGTCGAGTGGCGAGCGAAACGTCAACTCGAAGCGAGTGGTGATTCCGAACACACGGCTGTACACGTCCCCGAACAGACTCGTGCTCTCGAGCCGGCGGTATTTCGAGGTCTCCACTCGCCCGTCAGAGGGCAGCGTCGCGAGCAGCGTACTCACAACCGCGTCCATCGAATCGCCGTTGATGGCAAGCAGTTCCCCTCCCATCGCGATGTCCGCAAAATCGCTGTAGTTGCGGTGCAGGTATGCGTTACCCGCATGGAACGCGAGCTTGAATGGCAGCAATATTGGCTGCTGCCTGAGCAGACCCTCCAACTCCCGCGTGCCCGACAGGCCCGTATGGCCGTCGTTGAGGGAAGCGATCACCGGCGCAAGTAGCCGATAGAACTCCAGTTCCGTCATCGGGGCGGTGAGAGCCAACTCGGCTCGGTCGAACACTCGGTCCATCTGAGCCTTGGTAGAGTAGCGGTAGATCCCTCCGTGCCCTTCCTCCAGCGAACTCCGCAGTACGGCGAGGTCCTCCCTGAGCTGCTCTGTTGAGAACCGGGTCTGCGGGCCTGCGGCCTGCTGTGCATGAACGGGCAACGCGAAGGACATCATCGTGACGGCCAGAATAGTCTTTCCCTGCATTGTTGGCTCCGGTGAGTTCGGGTTGCAGTGTCGTGCCCGACAGTACGCTTGAGACGGTGGGTTGTTTCGTATCGCGGTGGTCTTGGCGGGCGCTATCGCGTCCCTGAGTCGCTGAGCTTCGAATGGCGTTGACAATAGCGACCACTCATACCTCTGTGGTGTACCAGGGCAAGCAACCTGTCCGAGGGAGAGATGGATGAAAATGAATCGAGCCACCGCCGTTCCAGTTTTGGGCCTATGTCTCGCGTCCATGACCATCAACGCCAGCTGCCAGGAGGCGTTGGATGGTTCACAAGCCGAGTCTGCCTTCGTTGAGGCAGGCAGCTACGGCGATGCACCCACGTTCCAAGTTGCGCTTGGCGATCTCGACAGCGACGGCGATCTCGATGCCGTATTCGCGAACATGCACGCGCAAAGCGAAGTGTGGATGAATGACGGTGTTGGAGGCTTCACGATCTCGAGTCAGGATCTGGGATATGAGGCTCACGGCGTTGGAGTCGGAGACCTCGACGGAGACGGAGATTTGGACCTGCTCGTGGTGCGAGCGAGCAGCACGATGCCCAGCTCCGTCTATCTCAACGACGGGTCGGGAATATTCTCTCCCGCCGAGGGAGACCTGGGCGACCGCGATCAGGCAGCGAATTACGTATCACTGTTCGACCTCGAAGGCGACGGGGACCTGGACGCAGGGGTCTACTATTCCGCCCGGTACAGCACTCTGTACGTCAATGACGGCACCGGAATGTTCGAGCAGAACGGCTCCGACATTCCGGGCATGGCCTGCTGGGGCGACCTCGACAGCGACGGCGATGTGGATGCGGTGGTACAGAGATTCGAGGGTGGATACCTAACGCTCCTCAACGCGGGTGACGGTGTTTATGAAGAAGGAGAACTCGTAAACGGATCGTCGTCATTCGTACCCGGGAACGCGGCACTTGGAGACATTGACAACGACGGCGATCTGGATCTCATCCACGCGAGCGGTGGGGAGTGGCCGGATACCCCACTCACGATCTTGAAAAACGACGGCACTGGGATTCTTGCGTTGGTTCCCGAAGAGCGTTTTACAACTGCGTTTGGGCGCGTTGTGTTGGGCGACCTCGATGGAAGCGGATACCTCGACGTCTTCATCTCCTGGCTGGAGCTGCCCGACCCGATCGTCTTCAACGACGGGTTCGGCGGGTTCTTCGACTCGAACCTTCGCCTAGGCTCAAACGACTGGGAGGGTGCCAGTGCTCTCGGCGACCTCGATGGGGACGGCGACCTCGACATCTTCGTTGCGCGCTACGGGCAGGGTGGTCCGAATACGGTGTGGCTGAATCAGCTGAGATAGCTGACACCCTTCCACAATATCTACCTGAAACTTTCTTTTCCGTTGGGCGTAGTCATGCATTGAACCCTGGATGACGCTCGATAGTGCAATCAGCGGCTCGGCGTCGATCGAAGCTGGAGCCGCTCAAAAAACATGGTGGCCACGTGAAAGATTCCATCCAGTACACCAACCGAATGCTGGTGATTTACTTCGTGCTGGCCTTTGCCCTGACCTGGATCGTGCTGCTTCCGACCCTGAGCTACGTGCCGGACGATCTGCAGCTGCCCTTCATCATCGTGGCCGCATTCGGTCCCTTCTTCGCAGCGGTGATCACGATCTGGACGTTTTGGGGATGGATCGGGCTTCGCGAGTGGCTGGGGCAGGTTTTCACGGTGCGTATACACATCAATCTCTACCTGGCTGGCGGGATCCTACTACCACTCGTCATCGGCGTTCTTCACTACTCGCTGTACAGATTTCTGGGTGGCACACCTGGCCTTGCCACCGCGCAACCACTGTACCTGTACCCTCTGTATCTGATTCCGACGGCCCTGCTCACCGGCGGCAATGAGGAACCCGGGTGGCGAGGGTTCGCGCTACCCGCATTGCTTCAGCGGTTCCATCCTTTGGTAGCGGCGTTGATCCTGGGCGTGCTTCATTCGGCCTGGCATCTGCCGCTCATGAACAACTACCATACATCATTCGGCTGGTACTTGTTCAACGTGGTCCCACTAACGTTCCTGTTGAACTGGCTATACCTCAAGTCGCGGCGGAGCGTCATCCCTGTGATGCTCCTGCATGCCGCAACTAACGTGATCGGTACCTTTGCCCCCACACCGACGGACGTTCTCGGCGGTGTTGGTACATATATGGTCCTGAGAGGTTCAGTCTATTGGGCGATAGCGATAGTGCTCCTGGTCGCGACCAAAGGCAGGCTTGGCTTTGACCCGACCGAAGCGAATCGGCAGGAATGAAATGGGACAGTGGTCGTGCCTGCAACATCGATTGTGACGGACCGCCGACTCGGATTATTCGCTCCACTGTTGCTTGTGGTCGCCTGCGCGGATTCGCCGGATGCGATCCGTGAAGAAGCCCTTGTTCGTGACAGCGCCGGCGTACGGATCGTTGAGAACAGCTCGCCAACATGGACCTCACCGTGGAGGGTCGCAGAGGAGGCTTCCCTCACCATCGGAAGTGTCGAAGACGACGCGGGCCGAGCGCTCTATCAGGTCCAGGGGGCTCTTCGCTTGGCAAATGGTCGCATCGTAATTGCGAACCACGGGACGCTCGAGCTGCGTTTCTACAATGAGGCAGGTGAATTCGTGAGCAGGGCCGGCGGTCAGGGAGGTGGGCCCGGCGAGTTCTTGTCTGTCGAGTGGATCTCCCGTTTCGGTCCCGATTCACTACTCGCTGTCGACGTTCGAAATCACCGGGTCTCCTATTTCGATACCGACGGCCGGTTCGGCCGGTCCGTCCGTTTGGAACCCAACGCAGAGGTCCCGGTTCCTAGGGCGTTGGGTGTTTTCGCCGATGGAAGCTTGTTGGCAACGAGAGCGCTGTTCGTGCTCGGAGCACGGCTTCCCGCTCGTGCGGAACGCGAGGAGCAGCGGTTGTTTAGGTACCAACCGGACGGCCGGTCCGCGGAAAGCGTCGGCTCATTCCCTGGCACGGAGCGGGCGGTGTTCGAAACCGGGAGGGTCACGCCAGCCGGTGAGCAGGAGGCAATAAGACTGGCACGACGTTTTGGCCGGAACACGACGTATGCCGCCGCCGGAACTCGATTCTACGTCGCCGACAACGATACCTACGAGATCGGGGTGTACTCGATCGACGGTCGGTTGACGCACCTCTTCAGAAAAAGACGCTCGCCGTTGCTCGTGACGGAGGCGGACCTGAGTGCACTCGAGGATTCGGTACTCGCGAATGAAAGCGACCTGATATTGCGGCGATCCTGGGAGAATCGTCCGCCGCCACCGGCGACGATGCCTGCGTATGCACCCGACATTCACCTCGATCCCGACTTGAATCTTTGGGTGCGTGAATATAGCCGTCCCGGCGATCGCGAATGGACGTACAGTGTCTTCGATGCCGACGGGATCTTCCTGAGTGTAGTAACGTTGCCCAGCGGACTCGGGATATTGGACATAGGGCGTGATTATGTGCTCGGCTTGCGGCGGGACGACCTCGACGTAGAGTACGTGCAGCTGCACGAGCTACTCAAGGGCGGCTAACCGACACCCGCGCGGTCACTCTGCCTCAGCATCGTCACCGGTTTCACGTCCAACGTCTTTCTATCTAACTCACTCTGTCCTTGAAACTTTTTCACTCGCGCCGCGGTATTATATATCGCGGTGCGACATAGTGTTCAAATTCTTGGTTGGGGCAACCTACAGTGACTTCATCCGACGCAACTCAGAGCAGGCCCATGTCCGCTCAGGTGTTCCAGATCCTGCTTGCGGTAACCGACAAACAGCTCCACGGCTACGCCATCATTCAGGACATAAGGCGTCGGACGGGCGGCAGGGTGACACTCACCGCGAGTACTCTCTATTCCGCTATAAAGCGAATGTTGAACGCCGGCTTGATCGAAGAGTCGGAGGAGCGCCCGGTTGTCGAACTCGACGACGAGCGACGGCGGTACTACGGCATCACGAAAGAGGGTATGCGGGTCTTGCGGCGTGAGGCCGAGTGGCTGGAGCAACTCACCAATATGGCCCGGGAGAAACACGTATTGAGGACGCGCAGTTGATGAGCGCTTCAGACGATTCAGGATCTGCACGCCCGATTGCTGTACGCGCATTCGCTCGACTCGCTATTGTCTTGCTTCCGCGCGCGTTCGCAGATGATTACGGCGGCCGAATCACGGCGGTCTTTGCCGACGCCTGGCGGGATGCACGCCGAGGCCCAATGGGACTTCCACTGCTCGTGTTGTGGCTTCGCGAGTTTTTCAGCCTCGCACGCACCGCAGTCCGCGAGCGTTTCAGTGCGACCGGCCAATCTCTGCACGGATCCAACGGACCTTCGAATCCTCGGCGTCGCAGCCGACGAAAGATCAGTGATATGACGAGTTCAATGCTACAGGACATCAAGTACGCCCTTCGGGGCTTCGCCAAGAACCCCTCCTTCACGCTCGTAGCAGTCACCACACTCGCCCTCGGGATTGGTGCTAACACTGCGATCTTCAGCGTCGTTAGCGGTGTCCTGCTGCAGCCGCTTCCGTATGACGAGCCGGAGAACCTGGTCGCGATTTACAGCCGGTTCCTTCCTGAAAGTGGCTACGACTTTCCCGAGTATGCTGTTGGGTCGCCGGAGTATTTCGACTACGTGAACGAAAACCGCTCGATGGAGAGTGTCGCGGCGGTCTCCACGGAGATGCTGACGATCATGTCCGGGACCGGCGATCCGGAGATCGTTTCCGGCGGCATCGTATCGTCGACCATGTTCTCGGTCTTGCGGACACCGCCTCTGCTGGGACGGACTCTGCTACCGGAAGACGACGGCCCTGAGCCAACACCGGTGTACGTGCTGGAGTACGATTTCTGGCAGCGTCGCTTCGGTGGCGACTCTAGCGTGATCGGACAGACGCTTCAAGTGGCAGCGGCGGAGGAGGGTTAC